>CAMJXZ010000186.1 GCA_946409855.1 uncultured Clostridia bacterium
TGCCGTACAGGTCGCACTGGTTGCCCTGCCAGTTGTTGTAGACGAAGTTCAGGGGACGCTCGTCGTCGGTCTTGCCGTTGCCGTTCATGTCATGGTCGCGGAAGTAGATCAGCAGCTGCTCCATCTGGGAAGCCTTCAGGGACAGGCCGTCCTTCAGGTCCGCCTCGGTCAGGCCTTCCACGGCGCCCGCCGCAATGGCTTCTTTGGTCCAGCTGACGTTCAGGAACAGCAGGTTCGGGCTCTGCAGCAGGCCCATTTCCTCGATGCGGGGCAGGGAGTAGATCTTGCCGTCTTCCACATTCAGCAGCTGGGCTTTGATGTCGGGGCGCTCTTCGAGCAGCTTTTTGAAGTTGGGCATGTAATCCAGGTAATCGCTGATGGGCACCAGCACCTTGCGCTTGGCGTACTTGATGATTTCGCCCGCGCCCATGCCGGCGTGGTAGATGGCGTCCGGACGGTTGTCCTTGTTGCCGAAGATCAGGTTCTTCTGCTGGGAATACACGGATTCAGACACGTTCTCCCAGTTGACCTGGACATTGGTCTGCGCGAACAGGTCCGCCATGATCTTCATGTCGTTGTAGTCCAGGGCGGAGGCGTTCTTGGAAGAATACACCTGGAAGGACAGCTCCTGCGCGCCTTTTTCGTTCAGGATCGGCGCGGTGGGATCGGTCCACTGGAAGCCGTACTCGGCGTTCAGCGGATGATCGTTGACAGGCGCTGCGGCAGGCTCGGCTTTTTCTTCCGGGGCAGGCGCCTGGGCGGGCTCCTGCGCGGGCGCTTCGGCCTGAGGCACGCTGTCGGCGGCGGGCTCCTGCGCCGGGGCCTGGGTGGGCGCTTCGGTGGGCGCTTTGGTGGGGGCCTCGGTGGGCGCGGCCGTCGGGGCGGCCGTGGGGGTGCTGCTGTTACCGCCGCTGCAGGCGGTCAGGGTGACCGCCATGACGGCCAGCATGATCAGGCACAGCCATTTCTTCATGTTCTTCATAAATTGCGTTCCTCCTTTTAGCCCTTCAGGGAGCCGATCATGACGCCCTGGGCAAAATATTTCTGAACGAAGGGGTACAGGCACAGCACGGGCAGGCTGGACACGATGACGGAAACATACCTGAGCAGGTTGGCCTGGCGGTACTGCTGCAGGATGGTCTCGCCGCTGCCGCCCACGGTGCTTTCGGAAGCGATCAGGATTTCCTTCAGCACCAGCTGCAGCGGGTACTTGGTGGAATCCTGCAGGAAGATCATGGCGTTGAAGTAGCTGTTCCACTGGCCAACGGCGTAGTAGAGCGCCATGACGGCGAGGATCGCCTTGGAGAGCGGGAGAACGATAGCGAAGAAGGTCTTGAACTTGCCCGCGCCGTCGATTTTGGCCGCCTCCAGCATGCCCTCCGGGATGGAGGACTCAAAGAAGGTCTTGCACATGAACAGGTTCCATACCGACATGATGGCCGGCAGGATGACCGCCCATGCGGAGTTGATCAGCCGCAGGCTGCTCATGACGTTGTAGAACGGGATCAGGCCGCCGCCAAAGAACATGGGGATGATGAAATACAGCATCCAGAACTTTTTGCCGGGGGTCGTTTTGCGGCTCAGGCCCCAGCCGGCGGGAATGGTGACCGCCAGGGCCAGGATCACGGTGACGACGGTATACCAGATGGTGTTCCAGTAGCCGGACCAGACGTCCTGGCGCTGGAAGACGTACTGATAGCCTTCCAGGGTGATCCGCACCGGGGCCAGCACCACTTCGCCGCCGAGCACGGCGTCCGGATCGGAGAAGGATGCGATAATGATGAAGTACAGGGGATACAGGATGATCAGCGCCAGAAGCGACAGCACGAACAGGTTGACGATGTAGAAGATCTTGTCGCCCCGGGTGTCTTTCAGCGCGTGATGCTTTTCCTTGTACTCAGCTTTTACCTTGCTCATTCTTCTTCCCTCCCTTACCACAGCGAGTTCTCGGAGAACCGCTTGGAGGTAGCGTTGGCGATGATCAGCAGCACCACGTTGATCACGGAGTTGAACAGGCCGATGGCCGTGGCGTACGCCTGATCCGGCACGCCGGTCAGACCGCGCTTGTACACGTAGGTGGAAATCAGCTCGCTGACGGACAGGTTGGCGTCGTGCTGCATCAGCAGGGCTTTCTCATAGCCGACGCCCATCAGGCCGCCGATGGACATGATGAGCATGACGCTGATCATGGGCATGATGGCGGGAATGTCCACGTGGATCACGCGCTGGAAGCGGGTCGCGCCGTCGATCATGGCCGCCTCATGCTGCACCGGGTCCACGTTGGACAGGGCCGCGATGTAAATCACGGCGCTCCAGCCGAAGTCCTGCCAGTTGCTGGACAGGATGTACATGGGGCGGAAGGCCGAGGCTTCCAGCATGTACTGGAACCGCTCGCCGCCCAGGTGCGCCACCACGTTGTTCACCAGGCCGTCGATGCCGAAGAACAGTCTCAGCATACCGACCAGAACGACCAGCGAGATGAAGTGCGGCGCCGTGTAGATGGTCTGGAACACTTTGGCGGCCTGCTTGCGCTTGACCGCGTTGAGCGCCAGGGACACGAGGATCGGCAGCGGGAAGCCGATGATGAAGCCGATGATGCAGATCAGGAAGGTGTTCTTCATCAGCGGCCAGAACTGCGGGTCGGAGAAGAACCGGGTGAAGTTTTCAAAGCCCACCCAGATGGTTTCGCTGGAGAGGATCGGGTCGCCGGGCATGAAGTCCTGGAACGCGATCAGGACGCCGTAGATGGGCAGATAGTTGAACAGGAAAACCACCAGGACGGCCGGGAGAATCATGACCAGGTACGGACAGTTTTCCGTAAAGTTCCGGAGCCATTTTCCCCCGTTCAGCTTATCCTTTTTTTGCCGCACCCCTGCGGCGGGAAGCTGTTTTGCTTTTTGCATGTGCTCCCTCCTTATCGGATCGGTGTAGAAACGGGTTACAAAAGGTTTCTGTCCCGGGAAAGCCCCCTTTCGTACCGCTGGCCAGGCCTGCTGGCGGCGCCTGTTGTTCCGTTCTGATCCTCCGGATCAGGGCATCAAGGGTTGTTCTGCAATATGGACCGGCATACGGAGTTTACATTGTCCGTTCACTATTTTACATTAAGATTTACATGATGTCAATATGTAAACGGAATAATTGTGAAATCCGGAAAAATTTGCCATAGAAATATCAAAACACCGTGAGATGTGCAAATGAGAATGCTTTCAGATGTTTACAAAACGTAAACTTGATTTGCGGCGCCGTATATGATAATATGTAAAAAAAGGACAAGAGGGGCTGAGCGGAACCATGGCAAGCAAGCGGATTACCATGCAGGATATCGCCGACGCCTGCGGTCTTTCCAGGAATACGGTTTCCAAGGTGTTCAACGGGCGCGGCGCCGTGCCGCCTGCCACCAGGAGCCTGATCCTGCAGAAGGCGGGAGAACTGGGCTACGGTCTGCCGGCGGAAGAAAGAACGGCGGCGTTTTCCCCGGGGCAGCCCGGCGGCCACATCGCCCTTCTGACCAGCCATATGCCGGTGGACTATCATTTCGGCACTTATTTTGTCACCACGTTCACCGACCAGATCTGCCGGGCGGGGTATACCCTGAAAATGTTCGAGATTTCAGCCTCGGAGCTTGCGCGGAAAGAGGTGCCGCCCCATTTTATCCCGGAGCAGACGGCGGGCATCGTGGCGATCGAACTGTTTGACAAGGATTATCTGGACATGATCTGCGGCCTTGGCCTGCCCACCATCGTGATCGACAGCCCGGCCCACGCCCTGGTCCAGCTGTTTGCCTGCGATTACGTTTCCATGGAGAACGTGGCCAGCGTCGGGGCCGTCATGAGGCAGCTCATCGCCGTGGGGGCCCGGCACATCGGCTTTGTGGGGGACAAGGAGCACTGCGGCAGCTTTTATGAGCGCTGGTTCGGCTACCGCATGGGGCTGGAGGAAGCGGGCCTGGCCCTGGATGAAGGCATCTGCATTCTGGACCCGGACGCCTCCCCCTATAAGGATCCCGACTGGCTGATCGGCCGTATCGACCGGATGCCCGCTTTGCCGGACGCGTTTGTCTGCGCCAACGATTACCTGGCCGTTCACCTGATGAACGCGCTGAAAAAAAAGGGCCTGTCCATCCCCGGGGACGTGATGGTGACCGGGTTTGACGGCACCTCCCAGTCCGCCCTGGTGGAGCCTTCACTGACCACGGTCCAAATCCCCAGCGTTGAAATCGGCCGCATGTCCGCCGATATCCTGCTCGCCAGGATCCGGAACCCGGCGCTGCCGTACAGCTGGACGCACGTCAAAACGACCCCGGTGTGGAGAAACAGCACAAGAATGCCGTAGGCCTCCGGGAAAACCGGTCCATATCAGGACCGCGGCGACAGAATTAAAAAGGGACGGGAAACGAACCCCATCCCTTTTTATATTTATGGATCATGCCTTACGCTTTCTGGTCGAACTGGTGCTTGCACTTGCCGCAGGTGACGTGCATGGTGCCGCTGCCGCGCTTGAGGCGCAGGATCGCCCTGCACTTGGGGCAGCGGAAGTACTTGTATTCCTTGCGGTTCTTCTGGCGCAGGAGCAGCTGGCGCCCCTTCTGCTTCGTGCCGTAGAAGAAGGACATGTATCTGCTGTTTTCCATGGCGCGTCCGGCGGTATTGCGGGACAGCATCCGCCAGCCCGTATAGATATACAGCGCCGTGGAAACCAGGCTCAGCGCGTAGCTCCCCGTGAACAGGGAAACCAGATAGAAGACGATGCCCGTGATCAGAAGATGCAGGGACAGCTGGTCCACCCCGTACCGGCCGGACATGAACCGCCTGATCGCCGGGAACACCTTCGCGGCGGCGCCCCGGAGCCAATTTTTAAACTGATTCCAGAATGACATGTACTGTGCCTCCAAGCGTGATGATGCGATGATTCAGCCCCGCGGCGCGCCTTCCTGTCAGCAGCAGATAAACCATCTGCACAGGCAGTTGCTCAGCAGCAGGAACACCGGGCAGGAGATGAAGGGATTGGCGCAGACCGCCTGCGGGTAACCGAAGCGGACGCCGGTCTGCTGGTAGGTCTGGCCGGTGTACTGCAGCTGGTTGAGCAGCTGCTGGTATTCCGGATTGCCCGGTTCCATCTGCACGGCCATGCGGGCGTGCTGCAGGGCGGTGATGCGGTTGTTCAGCCCCAGGTTGGCCCGGGCGGACAGGGCGTACCAGGCGGCGCCGCGCTCGGTCACGCGGTTCAGCGTCTGCAGGGTTTCATAGAAGCGGCCGGTCATGAGGTAATCCAGCGCCGCCTGCATCAGCGGGTCGCTGTAGGTTTCCTCTGTTTTACGGTAGCTCTGGCCGCTCTGCTGGTAGGCGCTGTTGAAGCTGCCGAAGCCGAAGGCACTGAAGGGGTCGAACCCTTCAAACCCGGCGCCGTAGCCGGACGCGTTCCCGCCCGGCTGCTGCCAGCCGGCGGACGGGCCGCCCTTTTTGATCCGGATCGCCTCGGTATAGGCCTCGTTGATTTCCTTCATTTTGGCCTCCGCCGTGGCGGAACCGGGGTGAAGGTCCGGATGGTACTTCTTGGCCAGCTTGCGGTAGGCGGCTTTGATTTCGTCTTCGCTGGCGGAGGAAGTGATGCCCAGCACCTGAAAGGGATCATTGGTCATGGCTGTTTTCCTCCGTCGGTTGGTCTTTGCGGTGCATCCTGGCGTAGCGGACCCAGATGCCGGAAAAAAGGACGTTCCGGATCAGGTCCAGGTCCCGTTCCAGGGGGAGCAGGTCCAGCGCCTGGGCGGCCTCGCCGGCTAAAAGGAGCAGGATGTCCCGCACCTGCTCTTCATAATCCGGCCGGGCGTGCAGGGCGGTCAGGGGGTTGAACCGGCGCAGGCGCCGGTCCGCGTCGTAGTCCTCGTAGGCGTCCATCATGCAGATGAAGCGGCCCAGGGCGAAGCCCAGCGCGTACAGCATGTCCGACCATTCGTCCTTTTTCAGCCGGAACACCTCGCCCACGATCCGCCCGCTCAGGGTGCACAGCTCGTCCAGGCTGTCGGACTGCTGGGCTTCCAGGATGCTGATGCGCTCCAGCGCGTCGCTGATGACGGCGCATTTTTCGGGGTAGCGGGCGCTGATGGCGTCGTAATACTTCCGCAGGGACCGGGCGCGCAGCCCGTACAGCCGGCTGTGCTCGTCCTTTACGCCGTCCAGGCACATGTAATAGGCCAGCAGCAGGTTCATATCCGCCGCGTAGGGGAACAGAGCGGTATCCGCGTACTGGCGGGAAGCCACCGGGTGCATGGGGCAGACGCCGTCGGTGCGGTTGACCGCGGGCTCGTACAGGGAGGAAAGGACGATGGCCAGGAAGGTCATGTCGTTGCTCAGCGTGGTGCGGCCGGCCTGGCCGTACTTTTCGCGCAGCACCCGGCACAGCCCGCAGTAATAGGCGCGGTAGCGGGTCTGCTGTTCCTTGTCCAGGGCCGCCATGTTGGCGGTGATGTAACCGAACAACGGGTTCATTCCTCCTTTCTTATATTTCCGGTGTTTCGTTCAGACGCGGCGCGGGTGGTCCGCCCGCATCGTCACCCATGATTATAACATGCCCGAACAGGGGATTCAATGAACGGGAAGCGGGAAAACCGGTCACAATCATGGCAGAAAATGGACAGGCGGCCGGGCGTCCCGCGCGCTCTTTTTTTC
>CAMJXZ010000187.1 GCA_946409855.1 uncultured Clostridia bacterium
TATCGATTTTCGTCATTTCCGCGGGATCATCGGGGATCAGGGAATCCATTTCTTTCCTGGTCTGGTCATACTCCTGATTCAGCCCGATGATCCGGAATTCCATGGCGGCCACCACGCAGTCGGTCTTCACATACCTGAGCTGCAGGACGGCCTTTTCCCGGTCCAGGTCCGTGGAAGAGGCGGAAAGCGCCGACGCCGACCGGCGGATGACGGCAAAGACCTTATCCAGCTTTTCTTCGGGCATGGAGGAAACAGCCTGGGGGAGCTCGGAAAAAATCTCCTGCAGGGTCACGTAGATCCGGGTGCAGTCCGCCTTGGGGACGATCCCGCTGACCTGCATGCGGAAGCCGTTGCATTCGCCCGTATATTTTTCCACCCTGGCGTCCGGGATATCGTCCTGGGACAGGGACATGACGGCCTTGTCGATGGCGGCCAGCACGTCGCTGATGGCCTGCAGGTTCTTTTCTTCCGCGGTGGGCTCTGCCGGCGCCGCCGGTTCGCTGTGTTTTTTGAAAATGTCGAAGATGCCCATACAATTCCTCCTCCAATTTTATGCGGGACGCTTGATGACCGGCCGGGATATATTTTCAATGCGGAACGATCCGCAGTGCATGCAAAGACCGTTTTCGAACAGGGCCTCAAAGAGCGCGGGACTGATCGCCCGGGCAAGGCGGGGCAGCATTTCGTCCCGGATTTTCCGGTAGTCCCTGACCCCTTCCAGCGCGCCGCAGACCGCCTTTGAAACGGCGGGCTTCAGTTCCGGCTGCAAAAGGAACAGGACTTCGTCCGGCGTGGCGGCGTCCCGGGAAAGCAGCAGCGGCTTCAGCCCCGCGATGTGGGCGGGCTCAAACGTCAGCGTGCCGTAGATCCCCAGGCGGAACACCCGCCGGCCGAGCTCTTCCAGGGTGCAGTCCGCCAGGTTCGCCATCCCCAGCGCGGCCTTCCGGGGCCGGAAGGAGACGCGCATCCAGCGCCCGCCGGAGGGGATCTCCTTTGGGCTGCCCGCGCCGCGCGGCAGAAACCGCATGGTTTCCGGGTCGACGATGAGGCTGTCGCCCCCGGCGGTCACGCGGGCGCCGGCGGGACACCGTTCAAACAGGTACGTTTCGTCGCTTGCCATGGTTCCCGTTCCTTTCCGTTACAGCAGCGCGTCCAGGATGACGTGCGCCAGCTTGGCCAGCCCCGCGGTGACCGCGGCGGGCAGGAAGGCCAGCACGTAGGAAAGGACCACGCTCAGGCACCCCCAGAACAGGATGGTCATCCGGGTGGCGCCCAGGGAATCGATCGCTTCCCGGTGGCCGGCCGTGAAGAACATGAACACGACCCACCCCACCAGGAGATTGACGATCATGGCTTTGAAAAAGCTGAAGGTGCCTCGCCGCCAGATCATGACCGTGAACGACACCGCCACATCCAGGATCAGCACCAGCAGGCCGCCGGTCCGGACAGAATGGAACAGCGCCTGAAAGACTGAATCCGGTTCGGTCCGGCCCAGCACCACCGGCCAGACCGCGGTGCCGGCGACCAGGGAAAACACAGCGAACAGGGTCATCAGCACGGACAGCACGATGGAAGAAAACCGGTCCAGCTGCAGGTAATCCAGCATCAGCCCCATCAGGCCGCCGCTGCCGTAATGATTGGTTCTCATAGAAATATTGCTCACCTCCGCTGGGCTTTTCTTCAGTCAGTATGCGTATGGCCGCCGCGGGCCGGAAAATCAGCGGGAATGCCCCTCACAGGAATAAAACAGGCCATGGACTTCTTTTATCCGTTATTCTATCAAAATTCATGCCGGATTGCAAGGGATGGACGGACATTCCGCTGCGCAATCGCCGCCGAAACAAGAGGACAGCAGGACAGATTCAACCCGGTTTCCCTCGCGGCGGCACCCGTCCTTCATCATCCGGCGATCCACCCGCCCAACCCCAGGTTAACAGCCAATGAGGCCGGACGAATTCAAATCGGGTTCCCCTGGTGGAAACGGCGCGGGACGCTATACAGAAGGGCCCCGCCGTCCCCTCCGCGCCCGGGCGGCGCGGAGGAAACGGCGGGGGGGGTTGTTTGCCCGCGGACAAACCGGTTCATCCGGCGGGAGGATCCTTCTTTTCAGATGCGATGAATTTATGCTGCCGGTTCCTGCGGAGTCAGTCCGTCGATGCGTTCGCGGTAATATGCCGCCGCTTCCTCATTCAGTTTGCCGTATTTTTCATCGCTGTACATGGTTTCAAGTGCCTTCATCGCAGCCAGATCATCCTTTTCAGCGGCGGTCAGCAGATATTGCTCGGCCTTGTCATAGTCACAGCGGCCGTATTCATCGGACATATACATTTCACCAAGCTTGAAGCAGGCCTCGGTCTGTCCCTGTTCCGCGGCCATGAGCCAGTACTGTTCCGCCTTGTCGATGTCCAGCCGGCCGTAGCCTTCGTAGCAATACATGTACCCGAGCACGTTCTGCGCGTTCGCGTTTCCCTGCTCCGCGGCCAGAAGATAATACTGTTCCGCCTTGTCATAATCCTGCCGGCCGTAAGTATCAAAGAAGTACAGTTCGCCCAGCTTATACTGTGCTTCGGCGTTTCCCTGTTCCGCGGCCTTCAGCCAGTACTGTTCCGCCTTGTCGATGTCCTGCCGGCCGTAGATATCGTAGCAATACAGGAACCCAAGCATCTTCTGTGCGTTGGCGTTTCCCTGTTCCGCGGCCAGGAGATAATACTGTTCCGCCTTGTCATAGTCCCGCCGGCCGTATTTTTCCTGGTAGTACAGTTCGCCCAGCATGTTCTGCGCGTTGGCGTCGCCCTGTTCCGCGGCCATGAGCCAGTATTTTTCCGCCTTGTCATAATCCTGCCGGCCGTAGATATCAAAGAAGTACAGTTCGCCCAGCTTATACTGTGCTTCGATATCGCCCTGCCCGACGGCCGTCAGCCAGTACTGTTCGGCCTTGTCAATGTCCTGCCGGCCGTAGATTTCGTAGCAATACAGGAACCCAAGCATCTTCTGCGCGATGACGTTTCCCTGCTCCGCGGCCAGGAGATAGTACTGTTCCGCCTTGTCATAGTCCTGCCGGCCGCAGGTGTCGTAGAAGTACATATCACCCAGCCGGTACTGCGCGCCCGCGTGCCCCTGCTCCGCGGCCAGGAGATAGTACTTTTCTGCCTTGTCATAATCCAGTTTGCCGATGCTTTGATCCCGGTAGAAGTTGCCGAGGTTATACTGCGAGCCGACATATCCCTGCTCCGCGGCCAGGAGATAATAATGCTCCGCCTTGTCATAATCCTGCTTGCCGGTGCTTTGATCCTTGTAGAAATTGCCGAGGTTATGCTGCGCGGTGGCGAAGCCCTGCTCCGCGGCCAGGAGATAGTAATGCTCCGCCTTGTCGTCGTCCCGCATGCCGTACTGATCGTCGTGGTACAGGACGCCCAGGTTGTTCTGCGCGTATTTAAGGCCCCGCTCCGCGGCGTATTCGTAGTGCCGCGCCGCCTTTTCCGGGTCGGTGAAAGCCTCGTCATACTTGCCCTGGAAGAACCTGCCCAGCACGTGGTGCGCGTAGATTGAGCCCTGCTCAGCGGCTTCCTCAAAATACGCGATGAGCTGTTCCGGCGCGGTGATTTTCACCTGATCGGTAAACAGCACCTTCGCCAGCAGCAGGTACGCCTCGTCATTGTCCTGCGCGACGGCTTCCTTGAGCAGCGAGACCGCCTGGTCATAGTCGCCCGCGGCGACGGCGGCTTCGGCGCCGGCCGTCACGCTCTCCGCGAAGGACGCGGAAACGCACAGGACCAGCAGCGCGCACAAAAGGGCCAGAAAGGTTTTTTTCACGGGAAAAGCCTCCTTTGACAGATGGTTTCAGATTGTGGATGAAACAAATGTAACACAGGCCGGCGGGCGGTGTCAATGCATCTGTTTCAACCAATAAAGACAGCGGGGGGATCCCCTTCGCTGCCGTGTATGGATACGCGGGTCCGCCGCTGTCATTGTCCGGAAGACCGTTCCGGGTCACCGGACGATAAACCCGTCCGGCTCCTTTTCGGCCCGGGCGCTTATGCTGTCCAGGGGCAGATCCCTGTACAGGCGGATTGCCTGGGCCTGCGCCTCGAGTTCTTCCCGGGTGTCAAAAAACAGAGGAAGGGCGGCTTCCAGGGACGCCTCGATCAGCGGCGCGGTTTTCCGGGTAAGCCGGCGGCGGACCAGCAGCGGGCCGATGACCATCCCCGCGATGCAGAAGACCGCTGACAGAAGCGTCAGCAGCGCCGCGGCGCTTTTAGAGCTGTTACCGACGATTGTACAGACAGCGAAAAAGAGCAGGAAATACAGCGCCAAAAAGAAAACGGCAAACAGAGCCTGCGAGACGGTGGTTCCTTTGGCCGCCTTTTCCCTTTGGAGGACCCATACCGGGGTTTCCTCGCAGTACATGCACTTTTGCGGGAAGGAGAACCGGACGTTCTCGAAGCCGGGGATGTCCCGGCCTTCCGGGTTTTTGAGCTGTGAAAGCACCCATCGGATGCGCGCGGCGGCTGCCTGTTCCGCCTCTTCCCGGGTTTTATGGTCGGTATTGTCGACGGCGGCTTCCACAACGGCCGGCGTCAGGACGATTTTCCCGCAGTGTTCGCAGCGGTACAGGCAGAACATTCGGTTTTCCGCCCGGGCCGACCAGTAATGGCTGTATTTGCCATGGGTTCTGCGGCGGGCGGTAATGGTTGGGTTCATGGCTCTTTCTCCGTTCAGGATGGTTTGGCGCTGTATCTTTTTATGCCTGGACGATAAACCCGTCCGGCTCCTTTTCGGCCCGGGCCCAGAGGCTGCCCGGGGACAGATCCCTGTACAGGAAGACCGATTGGGCCTGCGTCTCAAACTCCTCCCGGGTCTCAAAAAACAGCGGAAGGGTAGCGTTCAGGGACGCTTCGATCAGGGAGGCGGCTTTCCGCTTAAGCCGGCGGTGGATCAGCGGCGGCCCGAGGACCATCCCCGCGATGCACAAGGCGATGGACAGGACCGTCAGCAGCGGCGCGGCGGTCTTTGAACCGGGGCCGACCGTTGTTCGGATGACGTACAGGAGCAGGGCAAGCAGCAGCGAAAACAGGAGGAGGGACATGATCTCCCAGAATGCGGATCTTTGATTCACCTGTTCCATCTGCCCGGCCCATACCGGGGACTGCCGGCAGCCCGCGCACTTCCGCGGGAAAGAGAACGTGACGTTCTCGAGATCAGGAATGCGCCGGCTTTCCGGGTTTTTGATTTCCGAAAGGACCCGCCGAGCGTACCCGGCGGCCGCCTGCTCCGCGTCTTTGCGGGTTTTACAGCCGGGATTGGCGACGGCGGCTTTTACGATGACCGGCGCCAGGACGATTTTCCCGCAGTGCTCGCAGCGGTACAGGCAGGACAGCTGTTCTTCCGCCGCGGCAGCCCAGGAATGGCCGTGTTTGCCGAGATTTCTTTGCCAGACGCTGATGGTGGGGTTCATGGTTCTTTCTCCGGCGGTCCGGCCCGGCGTCCGGGAGACCGCTTGTTCCGTTCATAAAGTTTTCTGTATACATGCATACAGAAAAAGCCCGCCGTCCTTTCGGGCGGCGGGACCGCGGCAGGCTCAGGCCATGCCGGCGGTGATGATGGCCATATAGTAGACCTCGTCGGCGTTGCAGCCGCGGGACAGGTCGTTGATGGGGGCGTTCAGGCCCTGGAGGATCGGGCCGTAAGCGGCGAAGCCGCCCAGGCGCTGGGCGATCTTGTAGCCGATGTTGCCCGCTTCCAGCAGGGGGAAGATGAAGGTGTTCGCCTGGCCGGCGACCTTCGAATCGGGGCACTTCGTCTTGGCGACCTCGGCGGAAACCGCGGCGTCAAACTGGAACTCGCCGTCCACCACCAGGTTGGGGTCGATGGCGCGGGCTTCCGCGACGGCGTCGTGGCTCAGCTGCACGGTGCCGCCCTTGCCGGAGCCGTAGGTGGAGAAGGACAGGATCGCGACCTTGGGGTCGATGCCGAAGAAATCAGCCGTGCGGGCGGACTCGACGGCGACCTCCGCCAGCTGGCGGGCGGCGGACAGGGTGACGTTGCCGTCCTTGTCCAGGCGGTCCTTGTATTCGATGTTGATGGCGCAGTCGCCCATGACGATGCGCTCTTCCCGGCCGTCCTTTTCCCGGTACAGCACGAAGGAGGAGGAAACCAGGTTGCTGCCCTTGCGGGTCTTGATGATCTGCAGCGCGGGCCGCACGGTGTCGGCGGTGGAGTAGGTGGCGCCGCCCAGCAGGGCGTCGGCCTTGCCCATCTTCACCAGCATGGTGCCGAAGTAGTTGCTCTTCTTGAGCGCGGCGCGGCATTCGTCCTCGCTCATCTTGCCCTTGCGCAGGGCGACCATCTCGGCCACCATGGCGTCCATTTCAGGGTAGGTTTTCGGATCCATCACGGTGGCGCGGCTCACGTCGAACCCGCCCTTTTCGGCGGCGGCTTTGACTTCCGCGGGGTCGCCGCAGAGGATGACGTCCATCAGGTCGTCCTTCAGCAGACGCGCGGCGGCGTTCTGGATGCGGGGATCGGTCCCTTCGGTGAACACGATGGTCTTGCGGGACGCGCGCAGGTTGGCAATCAGTTTATCAAACATGCCCATGACACACAGCCTCCTTCTCGATCGTTGGGAATATGGTTGCTTTGGAAAGCACCTTTACTGTACCATAAA
>CAMJXZ010000188.1 GCA_946409855.1 uncultured Clostridia bacterium
GTCGTGCGCGCCGTTGCCGGTGGCGAAGTAATAATTGCCCTCATCCACGATGTAGGTCTTCGCGCCGTTGGCGTCGTAGGCGCGCATTTCGGACTTGGCCACGGATACATTGGCGGTAACGGTCTTTTTGGCGGGCACGTCGATCTTGGTGTAGCCCACCAGCTCCACGGCTGCCTTTTCAATGCCGTTCTGCCGGTCATACTCGGTGTAAGGGCTCTGCATATAGATCAGCACGGCTTCCCGGGCATCCCGGTCGGAAGGATTGGTCACGTCCACGGTAAAGTCAAAATGATCGCCGTTTTCCTTCATGGAAAGCTTGCTGTAGGTGAGGCCGCTGTAGGTCAGGCCGTAGCCGAAGGGGAAGGCGACCGTCTTCGCGTAATCGTAATCCCCCACGTTGGCGTTGCCCAGCACCATGTCCTCATACCGGGTCTCATAGTAGCGGTAGCCGATGTAGATGCCTTCCTGGTACACCACGTAATATTCGTTGTTGGTCTTGGCGAAGGCCAGGCCCTTTTCCGCGGCGTTGGTGTACGAGGTCACATAGGCGTTCTGCACGGCGGGAGAAGTGGTGTTGTCATAGCAGTAGGTATCCACCAGACGGCCGGAGGGATTGATTTTGCCGTTCAGCAGGTCGCCGATGGCCCGGATGCCGCTCTGGCCCACGTTGCCCACCCACAGGCAGGCGTCGATGCCGTAGTCCACGCCGCAGACGGAGGGCTCCAGCACATCCACTTCCACCGCGTTGGCGGTGTTCAGCAGCACCACGATCTTTTTGACGGTGCCCGCCGCTTTCAGTTCAGCCAGTTTGGCCAGCAGGTCCCGTTCTTCCTGGCTGATGGAAAGCATGTTGCCGCCCGCGTCGCCCGCGCCGACGACCGGCAGGTCCTTGCCTTCGCCGCAGACACGGCCGATCACCACGACGGCAGCGTCGCCGTATTCCTTGACGGAATCCCACTCGGCGGCGGTGTAGACGCTCTGGGGCACTTCGTTGACCATGAATTCTTCATTTTTGAAGATGTAGTTGTTCAGGGAACCGGCAGCGTCCTTCAGGCCGTATTTGCTGCCGGCGCCTTCCCGGTAAAACGCCCACAGGGTGGGGTTCACGGTGAAGCCGTCCTGTTCCAGGGCGTCCTTGAGCAGGATCGCCTTGCTGTTGTCCATGCCACCGGAACCTGTGCCGCCGTACACAAAGCGCGCCGACGAAGTCCCGAACAGGCTGATCTTTTCAGTGCCGGCCATAGGGAGCGCCCCGCTGCGGTTCAGCAGCAGCACCGCGCCGTTGGCGACCACGGATTCGCAGATCAGGTCCGCCGCGGCGGCCTGCTCGGCGCTGGTCGCATAATCGGAAACAAAGCGGGGCGGCAGATCTTCCGCCGCGTCGCCGACCACTTTGCTGCCCTCAATGCCCAGCACCATGTTGATGATGGTGGCATAGTTGTTGGCGATCGGCCCGGCGATCAGAAGGAAAACGAACAAAAACGCGAAAATGCCGCAGAGGATCTTCCAGAGCTTCCTGCCCTTGGGCTGACCGTTGTTTTTCTTTGCCATACAGATACTCCTTTTGTTTTTCCTGGCGAAACATGGATCGGGAAGGCAGACGGCGGGGGGCACTTTCCTGATGTCTCCGGATCACCGCGCCTCATGGTTTGAGAAAGGCCGCCGCACTTTTCGCACGGCGGCCTTTGGCTTGAAGGTCAGTTGATTTCAGGATCAGCCCTCGGTGATGCCGAAGTTGGTGCCTTCGGGCAGAGAAACGATCATGTTCTGCAGGGTCACGTCATCCAGGTCTTCACGCAGGTCTTCCACGGTGATGGTGATGCCGGCGATGTTGTGGTTGTTGAGGAAATCGGCAGCGCCGTCGTCAGAACCGTCGGGATAGGCGATATCGGTCATTTCATCAGTCCAGTGATCGGTATCCAGAACCATGGCATAGCCCAGGGGGTTGCGGCCGAAGCCCTTGCCGTGCTGTTCAAAGTAGATGCCTTCGCAGGTTTCCAGGGTGATGTCGAAGTGGCAGGGTTCATCGTCGGCGGATTCGGCGATGGAATAGGTGCCGCGGTACACAACCAGCTGGTTGGCTTTCAGGCCGGGGTCAGTGGTGCCGAAGGCATATTCGCGGTGGAACAGTTCGTAGTGGGTGTCGTCACGCAGGATCAGGGAATCGTCGCTGGTCCAGTACCAGCCAACCGCTTCGATGAAGTAATTGCCGCTCAGGTTGTAGCTGCTCTTGATTTCGGCGGAAGCCGCACAGCAGACAGACAGGGTCAGGACCAGCGCGGCCAGCAGAGCGATCATTTTTTTCATGGGGAAATCCTCCTTCTCAATCTCGGCCCGCCTCAGCAGGCCGTCTTTGTGAAATCAATATATCAGATGGCAATTTATCCCGCAATACAAACATCGTAACTGTGCTTTTTCACATCGTAAACAGGCAGCCTTACCGGAACAGCACATCCCGGAAGGCGTTGAACAGATAATACCGGGAGCAAAGATCCTGATGCACATTGTCGGACAGGCAGTAATACACATTGTTCTGCGCCCGGTCGGGGCCGTAGCTGAAATAATCCGTATCCGCCGCCAGGACCTTCGCCAGCTCGTTGCAGCCCTCAAACGCGCCGTCCTCCGGCCCGCCGCAGGCCATGTAGATAAAGAAGGGCTTCTGGACGGAATCAATGGCCGCGTGCACCTCGTCCATGTCAGCAAAAGCCGCGCTGAAGGGCAGGAAGTAATAGCTCACGTCCAGCATATCGTCAAAGAGACTCCAGGTAGTCATGCTGCCCATGGAAAAACCGCAGATGGCGCGGTGGTCCCGGGAAGCACGGAAGCCCGCTTCGTCCGGCGTTTCAGCGTAGGTGCGGTACGTTCCTTCCACCAGGGGCATGATTTCCTCCCGCATTTCCCGGGCAAACAGGTCCAGGTCATACAGCAGGTGCCGCGCGTCATAGTAATACGTAGGCGCGACGAGAATGAAGGGCCCGGTCACGCCTTCAGAAATCATGTGGTCAAAGGCGTTCTTGGTATACTCATTGCCGATCAGCGTGGAAGGGTCGCATCCCCGGCCGTGGAAAAAGTAAATCACCGGGTAGCGTTCCGTCCCGTTTTCGTCATAGCCGTAAGGGAGGTACACGTTCATGGTCTTCTTATAGGTCTTTTCTCCGTATACGGCAGTGGTGTACTTCATTTTGACCACCGTGCCCGGGCGGTCGGCCGGGGCTTCATAAGCGTCCCGGTCATAGAGATAATAATGCGTATCCAGACCGATCAGCGCGGATTGATCCAGCAGGGTGGGCTCGTTGATTCTCGTTTCCTGTCCCATCGCCGGGCACGCGCAGAAAAGCAGCAGCAGGGCAATCAGCATCGCCAGTGTTCTTTTCGTCATACGGTTTCCTCCCTTATCAGCCGAAATAAACAGCGGGCAGGAGCAGTTCGCCCCCGCCCGGACGGTTTATGGTTATTTGAACAGCACGTCCTGGAAAACGTTGTAGAGGTTGAAGCGGCCCTTGAGGGTCTGGTGGATTTCCTTGGAAATCGCGGCGTAGCAGTTGTTGACAGCCGGATCCGTGCCAAAGGAGAACAGGTCGTCGGCGATCATGGCGTTGGCCAGCTCCACCACGCCGTCATAGGCCAGGTCGCGCTTGCCGCCGGAGCAGACATAGAAGAACACGTCGCCCGCGTATTCGCTCTTGGCCATGGCTTCCTTGAGGGGCTCAAAGTTGCGGATGCTGCCGCCGGACATCGGCACAAACCACTTGGCGTAGTCCATGCAGCGGTAGGTCACCTGCCAGCAGACGGAACTGCCCTGGCTGTAGCCGGAGAAGGCGCGGTGCGCGCGGGAAGCGATGAAGCCGGCTTCGTCCGGGGTTTCGGCATAGGTGCTGTACTTGGCTTCGGCGGCGGGCATCAGGTCCTTGCGCACTTCATCGACAAAAACAGCGTGATCGGTAGCGCGTTCGGCATAGTTGTAATAGTAGGTGGGGCACACCATGAGGAAGGGCTCGCAGATGCCCATATCGATCATGTTGTCCACGGCGTTCTTGACCAGCTCGTCGCAGATGAAGCTTTCCTGGGTCTCGTTGGTGCCATGGAAGAAATAGATGATGTTGTACTGTTTGGCGGGGTCATAGCCGTAGGGCACATACACGTTCGCCCACTGGTTCAGCGTCTCGCCGTAAACGTCGGTGGTGTACTCCAGGCGTTCGATGGTGCCGGGATTCGGGCATTCCGCCTCCCAGAACTTGGGGGCGTAGTTGCGGAAATGGGACTCAAACCCGCCGTCCAGGGCCGTCACGGTTTCTTTCCGGTCCTCCGGCGCGGTCCTCTCTTCCGCCAAAGCGGAGCACAGGCTGCACACGAGCAGCAGCGACAGAAGCAGTGCGATGGTTTTCTTCATGATTCTGTTCCTCCTTTTTGGATAAGCCAACAGGCTTTGTTGATCTTATCCTACAGAAAAGCGCGGCCCGCCGCAAGGCAAACCGCGCAACTGTGCCAAATCACATCGTAATCGGACATCCCTTTTTTATTCCCGCTGCAGCATGCTCCTTTTCATACTGTCTCTTCCGGTCAGCGGAACAGACCATCCCGGAAAGCGTTATACAGGAAATACCGGGCTGTCAGCGTCTGATGAAGGCCGGTTGATTTATAGAGATACAGATTATTGCCAGCTTCCCGGTTCAGTCCATAGGAAAAGCAGTCCGGCCGTTTGATCAGTTCATTTACAAGGTTGGTAGTAGCTGTGGAAAGATCATCCCGCTGCCCGCCGCAGCAGGAAAACACAAAGTAGTCTTCCCTGGCCGCACCCTGCGCTTCAATGGCGTTGAAAATCGTCGGAACACCGATGCTGTTGCTCATAGGCAGGAACCATTGTCCCAAATCCAGCAAATGGCAGAAGGAATACCAGCACATGCGGCAGCCGTTGGAATAACCGGCAAACCCCCGGTGGGTGCGGCTGGCGGCAAACCCCTGATGATCCGCTGTTTCCGCGTAAGTGCGGTAAACGCTTTCCACAGCCGGCATGATATCCTGACGCATTTCCAACTGGAACAGTTCCAGGTCAAAGGAGCGGTTCACATAGTCATAATAATACGTCGGGAAAACCATGATGAAAGGCTTGGCCGCCCCGGTTTCAATCATGTTGTCCAGGGCATTTTTCGCCCGTTCATCACCGATGAAACTGTCCTGCGTCTCATTGGTGCCGTGATAGAAGTAGAGAATATCGTAGCGCTCCGCCTCATTTTCGTCATATCCGTATGGCAGATAGATTTTAACGCTGTTTTCCACCGGCCGTCCGTATACATTTGTGGTATACGAAAGCTCCGTCACCGTCCCCGGCTCCATGGAAGGACCGTCAAAAAACTTCCCGTCATACTGCCGGAAACTGGTTTCATATCCCTTGACATCCTGGGTCGTGATCACTTTTTTATCTGCCGGTGCCTCACGTTTTTCAGCAGCGGCAATACAGCCGGCAGCCAACAGCATGCATATAAGCCAGAAACTCAGGAACCTGCGCATGATTTACTCCTTCCACAGCACGTCACAAAATGCGTTATACAGATAGAACCGGCCAATCAGCGTCTGATGAAGCTCCTGCGAAAGGCAATAGTACAGATTGTTTTCTCCGGCCTTCAGGCCATAGGAAAAATGTTCCGTGTCGGCAAGCGCATCGTTCACCAGCGCGTTCATCATGGGCAGCGCATTGTCCCGCTTGCCGCCGCAGGAAACATACACATAAAAGTCCCAACCCGGCTGTGCCGCCAGCGCCTGCGCAAGACGTTCCTGCTGATGATCAGGCACCGGGTTTTCTTCCGGGTTGCTGAACCCCCCGCTCATCGGCAGGTACCAATAAGCATAGTCCAGCATGGTTCCGAACATTTCCCAGGTCATCCGGCCGCCGCGTGAATAGCCCGAAAAAGCACGCTGTTTCCTGGATGCGGTAAATCCCGCTTCGTCGGCAGTTTCCGCATATGTACGGTAAGTGCTTTCCACAGCAGGCATCAGCTCCTGCCGCACTTCCCGGACAAAAGCCTTAACATCGATGGCACGGGCTTCATAGTCATAATAGTACGTGGGCGTCACCATGATAAATGGTCTGGCTATCCCTGTTTCAATCATGTTGTCCACCGCATTTTTGACCTTGTCGTTTCCGATGAAGCTGTCCGGCGTTTCATTGGTTCCATGGAAAAAATAGAGGATAGGATAGCGTTCCGTTCCGTTTATGTCATATCCATAGGGCAGATAAATATTGGCCCTGTGTGCCGACGGCTCTCCATACTGAGAAGATGTATACGTCAGGCTGACCACTGTGCCCGGCCGGACGGAAGGTGCGTCATAAAATTTTTTATCATAAGCTCTGTAAGTGGTTTCAAAACCGATCTGGTCAGTCGTGGTATAGATTTTTTTGTCATCCGGCGCAGTCCGTCCTTCCGCTAAAGCAGCAGAAGCACAGCACAGTATCAGAACAGTCAGCACAGCAAGTATCCGTTTCATGATTTATCCTCCCTGATATTGTACGATCCCCGGAAATTCATCCCGTATATCTGGCGGTGTATTTTAATGATTTTCCATTAACGAAAGACCAGGGCCGAGCGGAAGATGATGGTCCCGATTTCTTCCTCGTTATGGGTGACGGTGCATTCTTCCACGCGGGTGATCGTGGTGGTTCCGTCTT
>CAMJXZ010000189.1 GCA_946409855.1 uncultured Clostridia bacterium
GCCCCCGATCCTTGGCGTCCTGGGTCCGGGCGTAAATCTTGCGCAGCTCGTCGTGGACGTTGGCGTAGGTGGCCACCGTGGAGCGGACGTTGATGCCGATGGGCGTGGCGTCGATCAGCTTCACGTGCTCGATGCCCTTGGCTTCGATGCTTTTGACATGCGGGGGCAGTTTTTCCCCTCTGGTCAGGGCGTCCAGCGCGGGTACCAGGCTTTCCAGGATCAGCGTGGTCTTGCCGGAACCGGACACGCCGGTCACGGCCGTCAGCCGCCCTTTGGGGATATCCGCCTCCAGCGGGCGGACGGTATGCAGCGCGCCCGTGGACAGATGGATCGTGCCGGCAGCAAACATCTCCTCCTTCGGTATCCTGCGGCGGACAGCGGCCGGCCGGTCCGCCAGAAACGGGCCGATCCGGGAGGAGGGATTGCCGGCGATCTGCCCGACGGTGCCCTCGGCGATGACCCGACCGCCGGCGGCCCCCGCGCCGGGACCCATTTCGATCAGCCAGTCCGCTTCCTTCAGCACCTGGGTATCATGATCCACCAGGACGACGGTATTGCCGTCCGCCGCCAGGTCCCGCATCACGCCGGTCAGCCCTTCTATATTGGCCGGATGCAGGCCGATGGAGGGCTCGTCCAGCACATACAGCACCCCGGTCGTCCGGTTGCGGACGGCCCGGGCCAGCTGCATCCGCTGGCGCTCCCCCGTGGACAGGGTGGAAGCCGCCCGGTCCAGCGTCAGATAGGAAAGCCCCAGGTCCATCAGCCGCCTGGCCGCCAGGTGGAAGGAGGCGCAGATGCTCTCCGCCATGGGCCGCATTTCCTCCGGCAGGGAGGCCGGCACCCCGCGCACCCATCCGCACAGATCGGACAGGGGCATCTTACAGACTTCCGCCAGGGACAGCCCGCGCAGCCTGGGCGCCCGGGCAGCCTCCGAAAGGCGGGTGCCGCCGCAGTCCGGGCAGACCTCTTCCCGGAGGAATTTCTCCACCCGCTTCATGCCCTTCTCGTCCGTCACCTTGCTCAGGGCGTTGAGCACCGTGGCGGTGGCGCTGTAATAGGTAAAGTCCATCTCGCCGGCGGTGGCCGTATCCGCCTTCTTCGGGCGGTAAAAAATATGCTTTTTGACCATGGGGCCGCGGAGGACAATCTCCTTTTCCCCTTCCGTCAGGTCCCGGTAGGGTACGTCCGTCCGCACCCCCATGGCCCGGCAGACGTCCGTCATCAGGGACCACATCAGGCTGTTCCAGGGCGCCACGGCGCCGCCGTCGATGGTCAGCGATTCGTCGGGGATCAGCGTGCTTTCATCCACCGTTCGGATCGTGCCGGTGCCGCCGCATTTTTTGCAGGCGCCCTGGCTGTTGAAGGCCAGTTCTTCCGCCCCGGGGCCGTAGAACCGCGCCCCGCATTCCGGGCAGACGCACTCCTGACCGGCGGCCACCGCCATGGACGGCGGACAACCATGTCCGTTGGGGCAGCGGTGGCTGGCCAGGCGGGAAAACATCAGCCGCAGGCTGTTGAGCAGCTCCGTCCCGGTACCGAAGGTGGAACGGATGCCCGGCACCCCGGGCCGCTGGTGCAGCGCCAGGGACGCCGGCACGTACAGCACCTCGTCCACGTCCGCCCGGGCAGCCTGGGTCATCCGCCTGCGCGTGTAGGTGGACAGGGACTCCAGATACCGCCGGGACCCCTCGGCGTACAGCACCCCCAGCGCCAGGGACGATTTGCCGGACCCGGATACCCCCGCGATCCCCACGATGCGGCCCAGGGGGACGGCCACGTCGATATTCTTCAGGTTATGCACCCTTGCGCCCCGCACAAGGATATGGTCCGGGGTATGTTCCGTCATGTTCGGATTCCTTTCGTACCGGTATCAGATTCATTTCATATCAGGCCCGCAGTCCCGGCGGACCGCCGCGGCGGGAGTGTGGTATTATACCTCATCCGGCCCGCTATGCGGTCTACCACCGGGGTCTGCCGGCCCGCCGTTCGGTAAAAATGATCCAACGAATCATTTTTTAAGGCTCTCTTAGCTCACCCGCACAATTTCCGGACATGCAGGCTCCAAAAGCCTTCCCCCATGGGGAAGGTGGACCGCGCAGCGGGCCGGATGAGGTTTTCTCCGGAGCACATCAGCGCAGTTGACGGATGGATCTGCTGTTTTCGCAAACGAAGAACCCGTCCCCTCACCGGAAGTCCGGGTCCTCCACCGCCATGAGCCGCAGGCGCCGGTACACCGCGTCGCAGAGCTCGCAGTCCCGCAGGGCCCGGTGGGCGTTCTTTGTGTTCAGGCCGTAGTACGCGGCGACGGTGGTCTGCTTCCGGTCCGGCAGATTTTTAAGGTACCGCCTCGAAAAGCGGAGCACGTCCACAAAGTCGTTGGACAGCGGCACCTGCAGATGCCTGACGCAGGCGTCGTACAGGCAGTTGACGTCAAAATGCACGTTGTAGCCCATCAGCAGCCCGTCCCCGATGAAGGAAAGAAAGGCGGGCAGCACCAGCGCAGGCGGCGGCGCGCCGCGCACCATCCCGTCCGTGATCCCCGTCAGAGCGGTGATCCAGGCGTCCACCGGCCGGGAGGGCCGGACAAACTGATCGAAGGCGGCGACGCGCTTCCCGTCCCGCACGCGGAGGGCGGCGATCTCGATGGGCTCCATGCCGCCGCCCAGCGGATTGGTCTCGATGTCGATCACGGTATAGTCCCGGGGCAGGCACAGCAGGCTCCGGCCTTTCGCGGGACGCTCGGGGGGCTTGCTGTTCATGCCGTTTCCTCCCCGTCCGGCTGATCCGCCGGCACCCGCCAGGGCGTATCCGGCAGGGACAGGCGGAGCGCGCACCGGGCCAAAGCGTCCGTCTGCTCAAAGTACCGGTTTTCCAAGGGCACCCAGCGCTCAAAGAACGCCGCCGCCCCCGCCCCGTTCCGCGCAAGGATCCTGCGCTTCCTGGTTTCCCAGCCGGTATCCACAAAGGCGGACAGGCCGTACAGCCCGGAAAGGGCCGGGTGCATGGCGTAGGAGCCTTCCACCACGATCAGCTTCGCCGCGGGCACAAAAACCGTTTCCCCCAGGGCCATCTTCCCGCAGTCGAACCGGCGGTAGGAAAAAGCCGTCCCGGAACGGAGCCCGGGGCCGGCCTCCGCAAGAAAGCGCTCGCGGTCCACGTTCCCGCCGGGGGCCGCGAAGCGTTCCTCCGTGCGCTGCTCAGGCCGCAGGAAAAAGTCGTCCATGTGGATAACGGGCGCCCCGTACACCGCGCGGAGGATCGCGGCGGCGGCGCTCTTTCCCCCGGCGCAGCCGCCGTCCAGCGCCAGCACGAGCCGGCCGTCCGACGAAAGCGTCTGATCGATCCGGCAGAAAAGCGGGAGCAGCGCGGCGCAGTCGTCCGAGATTACCCGGTAGGCCGGACGGTACAGCGCCCGGAACGCTTCGCTGTGGGACAGCATCCGCGGCGCCTCCGGCAGATAAGCAGTCAGGAACGCCCGATCCTCCGCGTCCGAAGGGATCCGGCCGCTTTGAACCGCGCTTTCGATTTCCGAAAGCGCCCCGCGGAACAGCTCCTCCTGCCCCGTCACGATCCGGGCGGAAAGGACAAACAGCCGCTGCGCCGTCTTTGGGCTCAGCCCCGCTGCCCGGGCGGCGCCCAGGTGCAGCCGGGAAAACCCGCCGGAAAGCGGCTCCGGGAACGCCTGCGCCGGCGCGTCCTCCCATTCCTGAAGCAGCCGCCGCAGGCTGCCCGCCTCATCCTGAATCAGATGCCCGCAGCCCAGCAGGCTCTGGTGCAGCGCCTTGACCTGGTCCTTCAGGCGCAGGCCCGGGTAAAGGGCCCGCTGCCTTTCAAACAGTTCCTGCCAGGAAAATCCCGCCATCCCTTTGACATCCTTTCCGCTTGGGTCCGCCGATTCAAAAAACAGGTCATCCCGGGAACAAGGGCTGAACACGTTTCCCGCCGCGCATGGTTCCGGCACAGGCGCTTTACGCCCCGGCTTCCGGACTGTCCGAAGCGTCCCACACCTTTTCCAGGCAGATCCTTTTTTCAAAGCCGCCCCGCTGCGCCGCCTTGCGGGCGCGGATCTCCTCCACCTGCCCGATGGAGCTGCCGCGGGAAAGGGCCGCCGCGCGGATCACCTCCAGCAGGTCCGCCAGTTCCTCCGGATCCCCGCTTTCCAGGTATTCGTTCAGTTCCTCCTGGAGCTTCCGGTCCAGCATCGTCCGGTATGCTTCGTCGGACAGTACGGTACACGCGCATTCCTTCCCGCTGTCCCGGATGATCTCCGGGATCCTGTCGCGGACCAGCTTGTGGTATTCTTTCATACAGGAACCCCTCCGTGATGATCAAAAACGGCACGTTCTGCCGTGCCGTTTTCTGTTTGCCGGATCACCGCCGTTCCTCCGGGCGGGCAGTGATCCATCAGCATTTGATGATTTCCGCGTTCCGGACCGCTTCGTCGATCAGCGCGTCCCCGTCCAGCCGGGCCTCGGATTCCAGGATCTTTTCCAGCTTGGGATGGGTGGCCGGGTGCTTGGGGGTAAAGACCGTGCAGCAGTCCTCGTAGGGCAGGCAGGAGGTCTCGTAGGTGCCGATCTTTTCGGCGTAGCGGATGATCTCGATCTTGTCAAAGCCGATCAGCGGCCGGAAAACCGGCATGGAGACCACCATGTTGGTCATGCCCAGGGCGGTCATGGTCTGGCTGGCGACCTGGCCCACGCTCTCCCCGGTGATCAGGGCCTCCGCCCCTTCGGACAGGGCGATCTTTTCGGCGATGCGCATCATGAAGCGCCGCATGATCAGGGTGGTGTAGTCGTCCGCGCACTTTTCGTGGATCCTGAGCTGGATGTCGGTGAAGGGCACCACATAGACCTTCAGCCCGCAGCAGCTTTTGCTCAGGATCCGGGCCAGATCCAGCACCTTTTCCTTGGCGCGCTCGCTGGTGTAGGGATAGGAATAGAAGTGCACCGCGCACAGCTCCACGCCGCGCTTGGCGATCATGTAGCCGGCCACCGGGCTGTCGATGCCGCCGGAAAGCAGCAGCGCGGCCTTCCCGCCCGTGCCTACCGGCATGCCGCCGGCCCCGGGGATGACCTTCACGTACAGGTAAGCCTCGTCCCGGATCTCCACGTTCATCAGGTGCTCCGGCTGGTGCACGTCCACCTTGAGCCCCGGCACATGTCGCAGGATGTACCCGCCCATTTTGGCGTTGATCTCCGGGGAATCCAGGGGGTAGCGCTTGTCGGACCGGCGGGCGTCCACCTTGAAGGTACCGGTCATACCCTGCATCATCTCCGCCGCCTGGGCGCAGACCTGTTCAAAATCCGCCTTCTCCATCCGGACGGCCGGGCACACGGAGTGCACCCCGAACACCTTGGTCACCCGCTCGATGCATTCGTCCATGTCCGATACGCCCTGCACGAACAGGCGGGCGTCCTTCAGCCAGACCTGGCCGCCCAGGGGTTTAACCGCCTCCCGGACCCGGGCCAGCAGCGCCCGCAGGAAATAGGGCCGGTTCAGGCCCTTCAGATAAATCTCACCGTAGCGGATGAGCAGCAGCTTTTCCATGGCTTTTGTTTTCCTTCCGTATCTCTATATCTTTCGTCTGTTTATCGGCGGACGAACTGGCTGTACATGTCGTAATAGCGTTTGAGCGCCCGGGCGGTTTCGTCCATTTCATCCGGCGTATTCAGGGGGCTCAGGGAAAAGCGCAGCGCGCTTTCGGCCCGCTGGCCGGAAATGCCCATGGCGCTCAGCACCCGGGAAACCCGCTGCTTGTGGGAAGAACAGGCTGACCCAAGGCCAATGCAGATCCCGTCCCCTTCCAGCGCGTGCAGCATCGTTTCGCTGCGCACGGGCGGCAGGGACAGGTTCAGGATGTGGGGGGCGGACGCTTCCGAAGACGGATCCGGCCCGTTGTACACCGCCTGCGGGATCAGGGCCCTGACCTGTTCCCACAGCCGCACCTTGAGTGCGCGGAGGTCCGCGTCTCCCGGATAGCATTGGACGGCCGCCAGGAGCGCGGCGATGCCCGGCGTGTTTTCCGTGCCGGAGCGGAGGGCTTTTTCCTGTCCGCCGCCGATCTGCCGGGCAGTCAGCCGGCAGCGCGGCCCCATGATCAGCGCGCCGATTCCCTTGGGGGCGTGGATCTTGTGGCCGGACAGGGCGTAGGAATCCGCCCCGGCGGCGGCCATGTCAAAGGGCACCCGCAGGAACCCCTGCACCCCGTCCACATGCAAAAGCGCCCGGGGAGCCAGCCGGTCCCGCAGGGCCGCGATCTCCCGGATGGGCATCACCGCGCCGGTCTCGTTGTTGACCTGCATGACGCAGATCAGCCGGACCTCTTCGTTCAGCAGCCCTTCCAGCTTTTCCAGGGATACAAAGCCGTCCCGGTCCAGGGGGATTTCCCGGCTGCGCACCGTCCTGAGGGATTCGCAGGCCTCCCGCACGGCGGGGTGCTCCCCGGCCGAATACAGGACCAGCCCGTCCCGGACGGACTGCATGCCGCCCAGGATCGCCAGATTGTCCGCTTCCGTCCCGCCGGAAACAAAGACCGCCCGGCTGCCCTGCGGCGCATGCACGGCGGAAAGAAGCGCCTCGCGGCAGAGGGTCATCTTTTTTTCCGCCTCCATGGCGGGCACATACAGAGCGGAGGGATTGAAGTATCCCTCCGTCATGCA
>CAMJXZ010000190.1 GCA_946409855.1 uncultured Clostridia bacterium
CCGGAAATTGAGCCAGTGGCTCAATTTCAGCGAATAACGGGCCGGCAGGCCCTGGACCGCAAGACCCCCATGCGGTAACTGTTCAGTCCTCGACTGAACAGTTACCTGTACAGTTCGATCACCAGGTTGAGCTTCCCTTTTTTGCTGACGCTTTCCACCCCCTGCACCCGGGCCCTTCCATAGCCCCGGACGGAAAGCACCTGCCCCTCCGAAAGGGGCTGGTCGCACTTGACGCAGGGCCGGTCGTCCACGCTGACGCGGCCCTGGCGGATCAGCTCCTGCATGTCGCCCCGGCTCAGGCGGAACAGGTGGGCGCAGACCGCGTCCGCCCGGGCGCTTGTGACCTGCACCCGGACTTCCCGGACGGTCCGCACCGGGCCCTGCGGCGGCTCGCAGTACTCGCAGGCCGTGTCCGTCCGACCGACCCGGACGAGGCTCTCCCGGAGCAGGTCCGCCATCTGACGGACGCAGAACAGGTACGCTGCGCCCTCCCGGATCACGATGTCCCCGACCAGCTCCCGCTCAAGGCCCAGGCCCATCACGGTGCCCAGCACGTCCCGGTGGGCGAGGGCCTGGCCGAACTTCAGGCTCCTGGGAACGATCCGCAGGCACCGGATGGGGAATTCATCTTCCTCCGGCGCTTCGGCGCCGGCGCCCAGCATCCGCCGCTCGCAGTCCGCCATGCCGCCGAAGAAGCGGTACTGCGCCCCGTATTTCCGGCAGGCGATTTCGGCCTGCTTTTGTTCGTCCAGGGTCAGAAAGCGGCTGAAAAGGGGCTGGTACCGGTCGGCGGCCCGGCGGCACAGTTCGTCCAGCTGTTTGTTTTCCAAAAGGATTTCCTCCAAAGTGACGATTGAAAAATAGGGGCGGGTTGTCGTATACTGATGCTGAATTCGGAGGAGAACGGGGTGCTGTGATGAACAACAGGAAAGCGGTGATCGGGCTGGTCGCCCACGTGGACGCGGGCAAAACCACCCTTTCGGAAGCGCTGCTCTACGTTTCCGGCGCGCTGCGCCGCCAGGGCCGGGTGGACCACGGGGACGCCTGGCTGGATACGGACGCGCAGGAAAAGGAGCGCGGCATCACCATATTCTCCAAGCAGGCCCTTTTTTCCTACCGGGATTTTGATTTTACCCTGCTGGATACCCCCGGGCATGTGGATTTTTCCGGGGAGGCGGAGCGGGCCGTCTGGGTGATGGACCTGGCGATCCTGGTGATCAGCGCGTCGGACGGCGTGCAGAGTCATACGCGGACGCTCTGGTCCCTGCTGGCCCAGGCCGGCGTCCCGGTGCTGGTCTTCGTCAACAAGACGGACCAGCCGGGCTTCGACCGGGAGCGGCTGCTCCGCGCCCTCCGCGGCGGGATGGACGGCGCCTGCGTCGATCTGTCGGACGCCGGCGCGGCGGAGGACATCGCCACCTGCGGGGAGGAAGCGCTGAACGAATACCTGGAAACCGGCGCCGTCCGGGAAGAAACGGTCCGGCGCCTGTTCGCCGCCCGCCGGCTGTTCCCGGTCTGCTTCGGCGCGGCCCTTAAAAACGAGGGGATCAAAGAGCTCCTGGATACGCTGTATGCCCTCGTCCCCCGGAAGGACTGGCCGGACCGCTTTTCCGCCAGCGTGTACAAGATCAGCCATGACGCGGGCGGCCAGCGCCTGACCTGCCTGAAGGTCACCGGCGGGACCCTGCGGGTGCGGGATATCCTGCCCGGGCCCCCGGGAGAAACGGGGGAAAAGGTCAGCCAGATCCGCCTGTACTCGGGCGCCAGATACGATACGGCCGAGGAAGCGCCGGCGGGGACGCTGTGCGCCGTGACGGGGCCGGAAAAGACCTACGCCGGGCAGAGCCTGGGCGGTGGTCAGGACAGACGGCCCTCCCTGCAGCCCGTCCTTTCCTACCGGGCGGTCCTGAAGCCCGGGGAGGACGAGCACCGGGCCCTGGCCTGCTTCCGGGAGCTGGCCCAGGAGGATCCGCAGCTCAACGTGGTGTGGCTGGCCCAGTTGCGCCGCATCCAGGTGGAGATCATGGGCGAGGTGCAGCTGGAGGTGCTGAGCCGCCGGCTGCGGGACCGCTTTTCCCTGGACGTGACGTTCACGGAAGGGGGCGTGCTCTACCGGGAGACCATCGGCAGCACCGTGGAGGGCGTCGGCCATTACGAGCCGCTGCGCCACTACGCGGAAGCGCACCTGCTTTTGTCCCCGGGGGAAAGGGGGAGCGGGATCACGGTTTCCTCCCAATGCCCGGAGGACGAGCTGGCCCTCAACTGGCAGCGGCTCATCATGACCCACGTGCTGGAAAGGCAGCACCGGGGCGTGCTGACCGGCGCGCCGCTGACCGACGTCCATGTGACGCTTCTGGCCGGCCGGGCGCACCTCAAGCACACCGAAGGCGGGGATTTCCGGCAGGCGACCTACCGGGCCATCCGCCAGGGGCTGATGCAGGCGCAGAACATCCTGCTGGAGCCCTGGTATCAGCTGGAGCTGACGCTGCCCCAGGAAAATGCCGGCCGCGCGCTGACGGACATCGCGGCGATGGGCGGCGAGGCGGAGCTGGTCCGGTCGGAGGGCGGCACGGCGGTGGTGGCCGGCAAAGCGCCGGTCCGCAAAGCGCGGCACTACGCGCGGGATGTCGCCGCCTACACCCACGGGCTGGGCAGGACGGCCCTGCGGAGCGCCGGGTATTTCCCCTGCGCCGATCAGGACAGCCTGGTCAAGGCGTCCGGCTACGACCCGGAGCGGGATATCGACAACCCGGCCGATTCCGTCTTTTGTTCCCACGGGGCCGGCGTCGTCGTCCCCTGGCGGGAAGCCGCCGCCCATATGCACATCCAGACGGGCTTTGGCAGGCAGCGGGAGGAGCCGGCGGCGCAGAAGCCCGCCCCGGCCGCCCCGGCAAAGCCCCGGGACGCGCTGGAAGAGGACCGGGAGCTGATGGCGATCTTTGAGAGGACTTACGGCCCCATCCGCACCCGCTCCGTCCTGCCGCTCCGCGGTCCGCGGCCGGAGGCCCCCGCGCCCCAGGCGCAGGAAGCGCCGGAAGAATACCTGATCGTGGACGGCTACAACGTGATCTTCGCCTGGGACGAGCTCAAGAAGCAGGCGAAGGAAAGCCTGGAGAGCGCCCGGCAGGCGCTGATCCGCCTGATGTGCAATTACCAGGGGATGCGGAAAAACCACCTGATCCTGGTGTTCGACGCCTATCTGGTGCCCGGCAGCCACGGCGCTTCCGAGCAGGTCGGCGGGATCACCGTGGTGTATACCGGCCAGGCGGAAACGGCGGACGCCTATATCGAGAAGCTGACCGGGGAGCTGGGCAAAAACCGGCGCATCCGGGTGGCCAGCTCCGACGGGATGGAACAGCTGATCATCCTGGGGAACGGGGCGCTGCGCATTTCCGCCTGGGAATTCCGCCGGGAGGTGGAGCAGGTGCAGGGGGAGATCGCCGATTTCATCCGGCGGAACAACGTCCCCCAGCCCAGCGGGAGCACGGCCGAGGCGCTGAAAAAAGCCCTGCTGGGGGACCGGGGAAAGGAAACGTCCGAACACGGCAGAGAATAGCGCGGCGGCCTTTGCGGAAAATACGGTGCGCCGGACAGATCTTTTTGCGCGCGGCGCTTTATTCGGGGCGCCGGAACCCCCCGGGGAAACGCCGCGCCTGCCGGCGGTGCGGCCCGCTGACCGAATCCTGTATCTTTTTGCGCAATCGCTTGCGCAGAGAGGATGGATTTGGTATAATAAAATGAACGGGTATAACAGTCAATCTGCTTTGTTCTGACTGGGTCCGGGACGGGAAACGCCTCCGGCCGGAAGGGAAAGGGAGAATCTATGAAAACAAGACGGTTCGGTCTGATTCTGATCCTTTGCGTTGTGCTGACCTGCGTCTGGTGCGCCGCCGGCTTTGCCGAAGAAAGCTACAGCGCCAATACCATGCGCCTGATGCGGTACGAGGGCGCGGTGGAGATCGAGGACGCCTCCGGGAACCCCCGCTTTATCATGGAAAACGCCCGCTTCAACAGCGGCGAGGCCATGCGCACCGGGCCGGAGAGCTATGCCTCCGTCAGCCTGGACGCTTCGAAGATCGTCACCCTGGACGCGCAGAGCCGCGTCGAGTTCCAGAAAAACGCCAACTCCCTGATCATGAAGCTGACCGAGGGGAGCCTGCTGCTGGATGTCCAGGAAAAGCTTTCCGATAACGAGAGCCTGGACATTCAGACGTCCACCATGGTGGTAGGCATCCGCGGCACGATCGCTTTCCTCCGCGAGGAACGGGACGGCACCTCGGTCCTGGGCGTGCTGGAAGGCGTCGCCCAGCTCTCCTACCGGGACGGCAGCGACGCCCTGCGCGTGCTGGACGTGGGCGCCGGCCAGAAGGCCGTCCTGTCGGACCCGGACAGGGACGCGCTGGTGGACACTGCGCCGGAGCTCTCTGTCCTGGCGGCGAAAGACGTGCCCGGCCTGTTCCTGCGGACAATTGAAGAAGATCCCGTGCTTCAAAAGCGCGTGGAGGACGCCGGCGGCCTGCCGGACACGCAGGAACCCCCCGAGGAACAGGATCCTTACGCCGCGGACGGGGACTGGGCCTATGAAGGCACCGTCACCCTGGTGGCGCAGAGCGCCAGCAAGATGTACGACGGTACGCCGCTCACCCGGCCTTCGGACGTACTGGTGTACAACCTGCCCTCCAATTTCTCCATCCACGCTTCCGCGTCCGGCAGCCAGACGGACGCCGGCGAGAGCGCCAATACGGTTTCCCAGTATTCGATTACCAACGCCGCGGGCGAAAGCGTCACCGGCCACTTTCCGAGCATCGAAACCGTGGACGGCGTGCTGCGGGTGGATCCCGCCCCGCTGACGGTCTGGACGGGCAGCGCCGAAAAGGAATATGACGGCACCCCCCTGACCGAGCCGGAAGCCAGGCTGGTGACCTACGCGGGCTACGAGCAGGACGTGCCGCCCTGGCGGAACACGTCGTTTGTGGTAACGGAATCGGTGGGCAGCCAGAATCTTTACGGCGTGTGCGGCGTCACCTGGGCCCACGGCACCAACCCCCTGACCGGGGAAACCAAAGAACTCCAGCTCTACGCTGGCCAGCGGATGAGCGTCGTGCTCTCCACGGAGAACGGGGAGGAAAGCATCAGCTTTGAAATCGTCAACATCCCCGAGGAGGAGATCCCGGAGGAACTGCTGCGCCTGTACGCGGAAAACCCGGAACTGCTCCGGCAGGCCTGCCGGGACGCGGACTGGGATATGGATCTGATCCTGAGCCGCATCGCGGAACTGCCCCCGGCGGAGAAAACGGACCATGTCAAAGACGACCTTTACATCCGGGAAGATGATGAGGAGCGCGTGATGTTCAACAGCACCAACGTGCGCATCACCATCGACACGGACGTCACCCATTTCAACGGCCGCGCCCTCAACCAGGAGGAAGCGCACTATACGCCCATCCGACTGGAGGAAGGCGTTACCGTCGTCGCCACCGGCAGCCAGACGCCCGTGGGCGAAAGCGTGAACGGCTATGAAATCAGCTGGAACGGCGTCAACCCGGCGAACTACGTCCTGAACGAGGAACTGGGTACCCTGACCGTGTACGAAAACAAGGCGTACGTCGTCCTGACGGCGGGCTCCGCCTGGAAAACCTATGACGGCAGATTCCTGTACAGCGATGAAGTGACCGTCAGCGGCCTGCCGTACGGCTTTACCTGCTATGCCGAAACCGAAGGCCGGCGCAGGGACGCCGGCACCACGCGGAACGTCGTTTCCGATTATATGATCCTGGACCCGCAGGGCGAAGACGTGACGGATAATTTCAGCGTCTTCACGGAAGACGGCCTGCTGATCATCCATAAAGCGCCTCTCGTGATCAAAACCGGCTCGGCGGACAAACCCTTTGACGGGACGCCCCTGACCTGTGATGAGGTGGAAGTGACCGGCCTCATCAAGGGGGAAAAGGCGGAGGTCACCGCCACCGGCAGCATCACGGACATCGGCACCGCCCTCAATACCTATTCCGTTGTCTGGGACACCGCGAAAAAGGATAACTATGACATTACGGAGGTACTGGGGACCCTGGAGGTAACCGGCAGCGTGCTGACCGTCACCGCCGGCTCGGCCACGAAGGCGTACGACGGCACGCCGCTGACCGTCAGCGAAGTGACCGTGGAAGGCCTGCCGGACGGCTATACCCTGACCGCGGTGACCGACGGCAGTCAGACGGACGCGGGCACCGGCGTCAATCAGGTCGTCAGCTACACGATCCTGAACGCAGACGGGGAAGACTATACGCCCGTTTTCCTGGACGTGACGCTGGCGGACGGCACCCTGACGGTCACGCCCGCGGCGCTCACAATCACCACCGGAAGCGCCGAAAAGGCGTATGACGGCACGCCGCTGACCAGCGGCGAAGCAACCGTCGCCGGCCTTGCGTCCGGCGAAAGCGTCACCGTGACTGCTACCGGCACCATCACCGACGCCGGGACGGCGGAAAATACCTACACCATCGAATGGGGCAGCACGAAAGCGGCCAACTACGAGCTGACCGACGAAACCGGCACCCTGACCGTGACGAAGGCAACGGCCAAGATCACCACCGGCTCGGCCTCGAAGGCCTACGACGGCACGCCGCTGACCAGCAGCGA
>CAMJXZ010000191.1 GCA_946409855.1 uncultured Clostridia bacterium
TTTCGTCAGCGGGAACCGCAGCGCCAGCTCCGCCCCGCAGCAGCACGCGAACGGGATGTACCGCTGCGTGGAACTGCTGGAAGCCATCGCGTATGCCCTGGACCGGTGACATAAGTCCATGCTTCCGGGGCTGTCCCGAACAGACAGGCTCGGGTATGTATCAGCGTTCCCGGGAACCGGCGCAGGGGCATCAGGATCAAGTTCATCCGCTTTTCTGTTTCTTTTAAAAGCTTGACTGCCGGAAGCAAATTCACTATAATAACCGGGATAACAAACCGCAGAGCTACCGGGAGGAAACCATGGCGATCAACTTTAACAGCGGCGGAACGTTCAACCTGAAACCGATCCCGGTCAACATGGTGCGCGACGAAGTGTACGGCATGCTGATCGACGGAGAGGTCTGCATGATGGCCTTCCAGACGGTCCGCGACCAGTTGGTCTTCACCAACAAGCGGATCATCTCCATCGACGTGCAGGGCATCACCGGCAAGCGGAAGTCCTACGCCAGCATGCCCTATTCCAAGATCCAGTATTTCGCCGTGCAGACGCCCGGCTTTGCCGAGATCATCCCGGATTCGGAGCTGTTCCTGATGTTCAGCAACGGGATGACCGCCACCTTTGATTTCAAGGGCAACACGGACATCGGCAGCATCAGCCGCATGATCGCGGAATACGTCCTGTGACAAAAGGAGACGGCTCATGGGGTTCTTCAGCAAACTGTTCCATCCGGAAAAGCAATCCCTCCCCCAAGGCATGCAGGACACGCTCAGCGAAGCTTTCATGAGCGAAAGCACCCCCTGCCCCACCTGCGGGGCTCAGAACACGCCCGGGTCTGTCCTGCAATCGCCGGACGGACAGCCCTGCTGCGCCCGGTGCGGCCTGCCGTTCGCTTCCTTCCCGGATGAGGAACAGCGCAGGCTGGCGCTTGCCCGGGCCAAAGTGTTTGACCGCTTCGGCAGCGCGATGACGGGGGCCATGTTTGCGGGAGACGAAACCCGGAAGCAGGAGCTGCTCGAACAGGCCCGGCAGGCCTTCCGGGAAGAGCTTTCGCGGAACGATCCGGAAAACGAACTGGTGATTTACCGGAACGCCCGCAGGGCGGGCAAAATCCTTCCGTGCCGGCTGGAAGGGATGTTCCTGGACAGCTGACGCCCCCATCGCACGGTCCGGCGGGCTTTCCCGGCCTGCCGCCGCAGATAAATGACAAAACAAGGAGTGACAGAACATGTTGATTAAACTGATTGTTGAACTGGCCGTCGGCGGCCTGTGCGGGTTCGCGGGCAACAAAATCATGAACGGGGATTCCTCCAGCATCTTAAAGAACGTGCTGCTGGGCCTCGTCGGCGGCTTCGTCGGCGGCCTGCTGGGCAACCTGATCGGGATCGGCGGCGGCTGGGTAACCGGCATCCTGCTTTCCATCGGCGGTTCCTGCCTGGTCATCTGGCTGGTGAGAAAGTTCCTGAAATAACCGGCGTTCACGGACGGGCGTCCCTTTTTAAGGGGCGTCCGTTTTTGTATGCAAAAGAAAAACCTCCGCAGGGCGCACAAGCCCCGCGGAAGTCCGTCCGTATTCTTTTCTTCCCGGCGGCGTCCTGTTCAGGTGCTTTCGCAGGCCGCCTTCAGCGCTTCGATCATGCCGGGGTACGCTTCCGGATCGCAGTCCTGGTGCAGGGGCAGGTTCATGATATGGCCGGCCAGCCGGCAGGCGTCCCCGTGTGCTTCCGTCCTGAGTTCCTCGATCATGGTGTGGTACAGGGAAACGACGCCGTAGCCCTGCCCGTTCATGATTTCATAGATCCGGTTCCTGTCCCCGCGGCGGATGAGGATCGGGAACGTCTGGGGGACGTTGTCCGCCAGGTCCTTTTCGCTCCGGAAGGGGACAAAGAACGCTTCGTTCCCTTCCATCAGGGACAGAAGGCGCCGGAAATTGTCCTTCCGCCGCCTGGCGATCCCCTGAATGTCATAGGCAAAGGGGTTGTCCCCGGCGGGGGCCTCCAGCTGCCGCAGCGGCAAGACCCCCAGCGCCGGGTTCAGGATCATCAGCCCGCCGCCCTCTTCAAAGGGAAACATCTTGTGCAGGGAAAAGAAGGTCAGGTCCGCGCCGACGGGGCCGTGGCAGAAGAAGGTAAAGAAGCCGTGGGCGTTGTCCTCGATCACCGCGCAGCCCTTGTCCCCGGCGGCCCGGATGAGGGCGGCCGCGTTCCGGTCCCGGAAGCCGAAGTAATTGACGATCAACAGGATGCTGCGCGGCCGGAGCTGACGGATCAGCCCCTCCGGGTCGATGGCCAGGTCCCCGGTCATCCGGTAATAATGCCGCCGGAGTTCCCCGATGCTGTTCAGCGGGTCAAAAATCCCGCTGCCTTCCCTGGGCGACCAGCCGATATAGCCGGGGATGAAAATATCCCGGTATCCCTTTTCGCACAGCTGCAGAACCGCGTCGAACATCGCGTCCCTGGCCCTGCGGTAGTAGTACATGTCGATTTTAAAGTTCCCGCGGTCTCTCTGAATTTTCTCAATCATTTCTTTCTCCTGACGAACGGCGGCGCGTGAACAACAGGGCGGACAGAAGGGCGGGGCAGCTCATTCCCCTAAATCGAGCCTGACCTTGACCCGTTCATCCTCAAACCCGAGGGAATGGAACCAGGTGTACGCGGCGGCGTTTCCTTTGGTCGTCATCGCTTCCAGGATCCGGATGCCCCGCTTCCGGGCTTCCTCCATCTGGATCTCCACCAGATGCCTGGCAATGCCCCGCTTCTGATACCGGGGCTTGATGCCGATCATATCGATGTGCAGCCTTCTTTCCCCAAAGATCGCCAGCTCGTAGGCCCAGGAAAAACCGGCCAGCTCCCCGTCCAGCAGCGCGCCGACGACGCAGGCGGACCCGTCCGCGATGTACCCCGGCATTTTGGAAACGTACTGCTCCGCCAGGTCTTCCGGATAATGCTGGGTAATATTCTCGGCCAGAATGGTTTGGGTCAGCATGGTGATGTCTTCCCGGCAGGCCGCGATATCTTCGGGCGTCATCACCCGGTATTCCAGTTCAGCCATCGTGTTCACTCCGTAACTGTTCAGTTTTCTGACAAGGATAGGACAAGCATCGTTCTGCGGAGGGGGTGATCAGGGAGAATCCTCCCCCTGATGGAAATCCGCAGTGGGCTGCGGGGGACCGAAGAACAAGCCAGCGGCCTGTTCTTACCGAGCAGCGGGCCGGCAGGCCCAGGGGCTATGCTGGATTTTTGCGGAGCAGGCTTGACCTGCTCTGCAAAATAATCTTTCCTTGCGTCTTTTCCGTCCAAAAAATCCCGCAGGATTTTAGGAAAAGACGTTCTCCTCTTTTCGATCAAACGGAAACAAAGTTTCCGTTTGATCAAGGGGTTGTGCAGCAACCCCTTCACTCCTTCTTCATCCAGGCCCGTTCCCGGTCCAGGTCCTGCATAAGCAGCTGCTCCCCGGAGGCGATGTCGCTGCGGCGGAATACTTTCCCGACGGTCCGCAGGATGATTTTCACGTCCCCCAGGAGGGTAATGTTTTTGGCGTACTCGGCGTCCAGGCCCAGCCGCTCATCCCAGCCCAGGTTGTTCCTGCCGCTGATCTGCGCAAGGCCCGTCAGCCCCGGGCGCACGGAATGGCGGACCCGCTCTTCCGGCTTGTAAAAGGGCAGGTAGCGGACCAACAGCGGGCGGGGACCGACGACCGCCATATCCCCCTTCAGGATGTTGATCAGCTCCGGCAGCTCATCCAGGGAGGTGGAGCGGAGCATCCGCCCGAACCCGGTCAGCCGGACCTCGTCCGGCAGCAGATTGCCCTGCTCATCCCTTTGGTCGGTCATCGTCCGGAACTTGAGCAGCCGGAACAGCTTTTCATCCCTGCCGGGCCTGTCCTGGCAGAAAAACACCGGACTGCCCAGCCTGACCCGGACCAGCACCGCCGTCAGCAGCATGATCGGGCTCAGGACAATCAGGGCCAGGCCGGACAGAATAAAATCAAAGATCCTTTTGAAAAAGTTCCTGTACATACGATCAGACTCCTGTAAAGCGAAACGCCGGTCCGTCCGCCGGCGCGATCCATGCCCCCGGGCGGCGGGCGCCCGTCCGCGCGCGGCATCCCCTCCGCGGAAAAAGCCGGATGTGCTTTCCGTGTGATTTTTGCCTGAAGAAAGACGGAAAAGCGTCTTTCCGCCTTCCGGGACATTATATCATGAAGTTTTTTCGCATGCAAGGCAATCCCGGAGAATCTGCCGTATACAAATTCACCCGCTCATGATATAATGAATCATCATCCGGAATTCGGAGGCCCGATCCTTATGGAAAAGCGGAAGGAAAAGAAACAGAATATCGTTCCCGGCGGCATTATCGACTATGTGTTCTGGCGCGGAGATCTTTCGTTTGAGGTTTCTCCCTGGACGGAGGTGGACGGGGTCATCGCCGCCGTGATTTCCTACGCCAACTTCGGCGAAAACGAGCTGGTGTTCGGCAGCGGGCAGACCCTCCGGCTGGGCAGCCTGGCCGAAGGAGACCTGCTGGCCCGCCTGCCCCAGGAAGGGCTCGGCGACTCCGCAGAGATCCGCGATCAGTTTCTGACGGATCTGGCCAAAAGCGAGCGCTTCCGGAACATCGTGATCCTGGACCAGGTAAACGACGTGGATACCGGCCGCGATATCCAGTTTTCCGCCATGACCATGGACGTGCCGGGCGTGGGCACCGTGATTGCCTTCCGGGGCACGGATCCAACCCTCGTGGGCTGGAAGGAAGACTTTATGATGAGCTACATGACGCCGGTTCCCTCCCAGTCGGCGGCGATCGGTTATCTGGCCAAAGCCGCCGCCCAAACGGCCGGGCCGATCATCCTGGCCGGGCACAGCAAGGGCGGGAACCTCGCGCTGTACGCCGCCGCGCACACCGCGCCGGAGATCCAGGACAGGCTCCGGATCATCTATTCCTTCGACGGCCCGGGGCTGGACGACGAGACCATCACTTCGGAAGGCTACCGGCGCATCGAGTCGGTGATCCATTCCGTCGTTCCCCGCGGCTCCATCGTAGGGCTGCTGATGAATTACCATCCCGTGTACCGGATCGTCAAGTCCAAATCCTTCTCCATTCTCCAGCACGACCTGTTCAACTGGCAGCTCGTCGGCCGGAATTTCCTGGAGGAAAAGAGCATTTCCGAAGGGGCCAGGATCATGGACCGGACCGTACACGAATTGCTGAATTCCTGTACGCGCGAACAGCGGGAAATATTCGTCACGTATGTGTTTTCTCTGCTGGAGAAAAAGGGCAAAGAAAGCGGGCAGGCCGACGAGCAGCTGAAAAAAGCGGACGACAACACCAAAAAAATGATCCAGTCCATGATCAACCGGCTGCTGTCCATCCACGCAGGCAATTCCTGGGACATCAGCATACGCAGGCCCCTGCTCCGGGCGGCGGAAGAGATGCGCCTTAAACTGAAGGGACGGGACAGCGATTATCTTCAGTCCGACGTGATCACCATCGACAACCACGGAAAAGGGTTTGACGAGGCGGCCGCGCAGGCGGAAAAAGCGGCGCAGGAAGGCGGACTGAATCACAAGGACGCCCTGCGCCTGATGCTGCTCACCGAGGAAATGCTGAGCATGGCCAGCATCGTCACCGGCGAAATGAGCGCCGATTTCTGGGTGGAGCACACGCTTCAATCCTATGAACTCCATCTGGCCGCCCGGACGGACCTGAGCAGGAAGAAGAAGAAAAAGCTGAAATCCTCCTTCCGGAGCAAAAAAGGCGGGAAAGCCGGGAGTTTCCTGGAAAAGCTGCGCGGCGTCTTTGAACACGCGATGGCTTCCGAGGACGATGAAGTCTGCTTCGACCTGGCCGCCGGGCTGGACCGGATGAGCAATGAACCGTGGGAGGGCTTTGAGCAGTCTGTCCTGCTGCACCTGGCGGACGGCGTCCGCATCGCCATCCTCGGCAAAGAAGTCCGCATGACCGTCCGGAAGGATTTCACGCGGAAACCGGACGAACAGGAAGAAGGCGAACCAAAATGAAATGGGAAAAATCCTGCGGGGCCGTCGTGTTCACCAAAGCGCGCGGGGAAACCCTGTTCGTGATCGTCCAGGAGCAGGCTGGGGCGTACAGCTTTCCGAAGGGACACATGGAAGGCGATGAGACGGAAATGGAAACCGCCCGCCGGGAGGTCTTCGAAGAAACCGGCCTCACGCCCCGCTTTCTCCCCGGCTTCCGGGAAACGGACGAGTACGACTTGCGGGAAAAGCCGGGCACCCGCAAGCGGGTGGTCTATTTCCTGGCGGACTGCGGAACCGCGGCCCCCGTCCCCCAGCCGGGAGAGATCCGGAGGATCCTGCTGCTGCCCGCCGGGGAAGCCGCCGCCTGCTTTGAGCATCCGGGCACCCGGGCGGTGCTGGCCGCCGCCTGCCGTTATCTTTCCGCGCGGCCGGACGGCACGCCTTCGGCCCCCGGCGCGGATGTCCCCGCTCCGGACGCCTGAAGAACGCAGGCCGGAGCGTATCCCCGGATAACCGGCCTCCGCTAATCGGGTAGGAGGGGGTGGCTAACCCCCGTCCTCCCACACCACCGCTCATGCGG
>CAMJXZ010000192.1 GCA_946409855.1 uncultured Clostridia bacterium
TCTGATAGCTGCCCATGAAGCAGCTGAGTTCCACCGTACAGGGCAGCATGCCCTCCGTACCAATGCGCACCGCCTCCGGCCGCAGCACGATTTCGCACTTTTCTCCCTGCTCCCTGCCCGTATCCGTTTTCACGCTGACCTTGCCCGCGGGCAGCGAAACCTCGGTGATGCCCGCGCCGCTCCCGGCCACGGTGCCATGCAGGAAATTGCATTCTCCGATGAAGTCCGCCACAAACTCACTGTTCGGCAGATAGTAGATCTCCATCGGGGTTCCCATCTGCGCGATAACGCCCTGCTTCATCAGGATAATCTGGTCCGAGATGGCCATGGCTTCGCTCTGATCGTGGGTCACATACACCGCCGTAATTCCCAGCTCCTGCTGGATACGGCGGATCTCCGTCCGCATCTGCACCCGCAGCTTCGCGTCCAGGTTGCTCAGCGGCTCGTCAAAAAGCAGCACGCCCGGCTCCACGACCAGCGCCCGGGCCAGCGCGACGCGCTGCTGCTGGCCGCCGGAAAGCTGGTTGGTCATGCGGTGTTCCATGCCGGACAGCTCCACCAGGGCCAGGATCTCCTTCACTCTTCTCTGGATTTCAGGGCCCGGCACTTTCCGCAGCTTCAGCCCGTACGCCACATTGTCAAAAACGTTGTAATGCGGAAACAGGGCGTAGCTCTGGAACACCATGGCCGTATCGCGCTTATTGGGCGTCAGGCTGTTGATGGCTTCCCCGCCCAGAAAGATTTCTCCCTCGTCCGGCGACTCAAAGCCGGCGATCATCCGCAGCGTGGTGGTCTTTCCGCAGCCGGACGGACCCAGCAGGGTCACGAAGGAGCCGGGCGCGATATCCAGCGACACGTCGTGAACGGCGTAGAAATCCTTGCCGGTTTTGGGGTCTTTGTATATTTTCGAGATGTGATCCAGCTTTACGCCCTTCGGCGTTTTTTTCGTGGTACTCATGGTTTTACTCCTTTCCGTTCACGGCGCGGCTGGTGCCGAAGTATTTGATGAGCAGGTTCATGATCAGAATGGCGGCGTAGGTTATCATGATCAGAACCGTTGCGTATGCGCAGGCAACGCCGAATTCACCCTTTTCCGCGTATTCGTTGATGCGGCAGGTAATCAGCAGATATCTCGGAGTCACCAGCAGGATCACCGCGCTGATGGCGGTGATGGAACGGACGAAGGTGGTGACGAGGCCGCTGAAGAAAGAGTCCTTGATCAGCGGCAATGTCACGGACATGAACACTTTCCCGCTTCCGGCGCCCATATCATAGGCGGATTCCTCGATGGATTTGTCGATCTGCCGGAGCGCCGATATACCGCTTCGGGTGCCGGTGGGCAGCGAGCGGACCACAAAGACAATGATCAGGATGAGCCCTGTCCCGTAAATGCCCTGGAGGAAGCCGGTGCGGAAAACACCGCCGACGAAACCGCGGATGTAACCGACGCCCAGAACCGTGCCGGGAACAGCCATAGCCAGCATGGAGACAAATTCAATAAAGAACTTGCCGTGGAATTTTTTCTTGACGACCAGATACGATATGATCATGGACAAAAGCGCGGTGACCGGAGAGGCGATCAGAGACAGGATGAACGAGTCGGAAAAAGCCTTCCATCCGCCTTCCGAGAACATCTTGGCAAACCATTTGGTCGTCAGGGAATAATCCCTGCCCCAAAGCGTGAACAGCGCGCCGAAAGGAACCGCGATGTACATCAGGACCACGAACACGGAGACAATGATGCAGAAGGTGGAAAGGGGATACCGGACGGATTTGTCCTCGATCAGCATGCGCGCCCGGGAGGCTTTTCCGGTCAGCGTCGCAGCGGTCTTTTTTTCCAGTACGTATTTCTGGATCAGGAAAAGCCCCAGTGTCAGCACAAGCAGCACCACGGTCATGGCGGACGCGCCGTTGATGTCGTAATTGCCGCCGGTGATCCGGAGATAAATCGTCGTGGCCAGGGTGTCAAAAGAACCGCCGATCATCATGGGGTTGGCAAAATCGGCAACGGATTCAATAAAGGTCACCAGGAAAGCGTTGCCCAGGCCGGGCAGCAGCAGCGGTAAAGTGACCGTGGTAAATACCCTCCAGCGGCTGGCGCCCATGTCCCGCGCGGCTTCCTCCATGGAAGGGTCTATGTTTTTCAGCAGCCCTTTCAGCATCAGATACACGACCGGGAAGAAAGTCAGGGTCTGTACGATGACAATGCCCCACATGCCGTAAATATCGTTGTCAAAGATGCCGAACAGTTCCCTGGTTACCAGACCGCTCTTTCCGAACAGGAGAATCATGGACAGGGACAGCACGAAAGGCGGTGAAACGACGGGCAGCAGAGAGACCACGTCGAAAAGCTTCTTGACGAATTTTACCCGGATGTGAACGTATACATCCACATAAGCAAACAGCAGACCGATCAGCAAAGAGCCAAAGCTGGTCAGCTCACCGAGCAGCAGGGTGTTGCGCAGCGCGTAATTAAACGTGTAATCCTTAAAAATCCTCGGGAACGCGTCGAGGGTCCAGTAGTTGGCGTCCAGCTTGACATGGATATCCGCGGGGTCAATGCCGCTGATTTTCTTGATGACCCGTCCGGTGCCGAGGAATATGGCGGGGACTTCCTGGGGGATCATCAGTTCGTCCACCGAAAGCCAGATCGCCTTGCTTTTGTTGTTCATCACCCGCAGGTACAGCCGGCCGCCTTTCTTCGCGTCGGACAGCTTTGCCTGCCGGGCAAAAAGGCCTGTGGAAGCGTAAAGCGGGATCAATTTGGGCTGGGGCTCTGCCTCGCCCGCCTTGGTCAGCGAAGCGAACAGCAGATCGGAATCCTTTTGCGCGATGCTTCCGTCGGCGGTATAATAATCCGGCGGCTCTTTGGTCAGGCTGGCCACGCTGTACAGCTCTGTCTGCTGCACCAGTACGCTGTCCAGCAGAAGCATGGCCAGCGGATACAGGATAAACAGGGACAGAAAGAGGAACAGAATGATGATGGTGATGACCATGACCGGGTCGCCGAAAAACTTCTTGCGGTCCAGTTTCGAACTTTGATTTTTGTTCATTCGTTTTTCCTCCCTTGTGGGGGATGAAAAGGGGGACGGGGCTGACGCCTCGTCCCCCTGGTATGCGGGTGTATATCAGGAATGGGTATTATTCGGTCTTGAAGCGGCTGTCGGCGGCGGCGCCCAGGGCGTCAAAGTAATCCGCCACATACTTGCTGGTATTGGCCTTGGCGTCCGCAAAGTCATAATCGATGGTCTTGGAAGGATCCAGTTCCGGGAAGGCGGCCAGAGCGGCAGGCATTTCGGCATTGTCAATGACCAGGAACTGGTAGCTGCCGGCATCGTCAGCCAGCTCGACGCAGTCGGGAGACAGGGCGTATTCGATCCACAGCTTCGCGGCGTTCTCGTGCTTGCAGCCTTCGAAAATGGCGGTGGAGCCGATTTCAAAGGAGGTGCCGTCCTCGGGAATGATCAGGCCGATGTTGTCATAGCCCTGCAGGATCTGGTACACACCGTCATGCAGGAAGCCGATGCCGATGGTGCACTGGCCGATGCCGACGTTCTTGGAGGGGCCGGAGCCGGATTTGGTGTACTGGGCGATGTTCTTGTCCAGTTCGACCAGGAAGCCGATGCCTTCATCGTGGCCCTTCATCTGGACCATGGTGTTGATGACCAGTTTGGCGGTGCCGGCGGTGTTGGGGTTGGACAGCCAGATCAGGCCCTTGTATTCATCCTTGAGCAGGTCTGCCCAGGACTTGGGCGCTTCCAGGCCCAGGCGGGCAAGCTCGTCCTTGTTCACCATGAAGCCCAGGATGCCCTGGTAAATGCCGTACCAGTAGCCTTCGGCGTCCCGGTAATAGGGTTTGGTCAGGTGGGAAGCGTTTTTGGCTTCATAAGCCATCAGCAGGCCCGCGGCGGCAGACTCATTATACGGGTCGTTGGTGCCGCCAAACCATACATCGGCGGAAGGATCGCCGTTTTCGTTGTTGATCTTCGCCTGGACCTCGCCGGTGGACAGGCGCTGATAGCTGACCTTGATGCCGAACATTTCCTCAAAATGCTTGCAGGCGGCGATCAGATAGGGCTCTTCGCAGGAGCCGTAAACGATCAGTTCACCGTCTTCCTGCGCGGCCTTGATCAGTTCGGGGTCAAAGTCGCTGACATCGGCGAACGCGGATACAGAGCAAAGCAGCATTACGACGGCTAAGAGTATACCCAGGGTTTTCTTCATAGTATGGGAAACCTCCTTTTATTGCCTGCTCGCGGGAGCAGGCTTTGTCATTGAATTGGTCATATTATAACCTGATAATCTATGTTTGTCAATTCGTCCGGGTATTTTTTCAATTTGTTCCGCCTGCGGATCCATGTCCCGATTTCCGGTTTTACATCTGTCAAGTTGACACAAAGCGGTTTTCGGTTTATATTGTGTGAGAACAGCCGCTGCGGGTTTTTGGGTGTACCGACAAGCCCAAAGACGGACGAATCCGGAGGATGGACTGATGAAGAAACCGTTCATGAAAAAAACGCTGGCAGGCCTGCTGGCCGTCATTTTTGCATTGTCTTTTTCTTTTCCTGTTTTTGCGGCAGGCACCCTCGCCAAAGGATCCCGAGGGCAGGAAGTAAAAAAGCTGCAGCAGCGGCTGACGGAGCTCGGATTTTCGCCCGGAAAAGCAGACGGGGTTTTCGGCGGCGCGACAGCCCTGGCGCTTCAGTTTTTCCAGGGACGCAACGGCCTTTCGATGACCGGCAAGGCGGACGCGGATACGCTGGCGCTTCTGTACGGCGATGACGCGAAAGGGGCGGAACCGACGGACGATGAAGTCAAGGGGTATGTGACCGAAAACGGGCTGCCGCTGCTTGTCAATCTGGATCATCCGCTGCCGGAAGGCTATGTATACTATGACCTGGTGGTGATGAACCAGTACTGCGATAAGTCCGTGGTAAAGATCAAGCATCAGAACACGTTTGCCGAGCGGGAAGCGGTCGACGCCCTGATGGTCATGCTGAAGGCGGCGAAAGCGGCCGGCATCGGCAGCTGGCAGATCAGTGCCGCCGGCCGGACGGTGGCCGATCAGCAGAGCCTGATGAACAGCCGGGTCAATACATACGTAAAAAACGGCCTGAGCAAAAAGAAGGCGCAGACAGCCGCGAGCAAGCTGGTGGCCCAGCCCGGATGCAGCGAACATCACCTGGGGACCTGTTTTGATATCACTGTGCCGGGGAAAACCTTCGCGGGCACCAAACAGCACAAATGGCTTTTGGCCAACTGCTGGGATTACGGCTTCATCCTGCGCTATACGAAGGAAAAAACCGAAATCACCGGTTTTTCCGCGGAAGCATGGCATTTCCGCTATGTGGGCGTCGAGCATGCCCTGAAAATGAAGGAAATGGATTTCTGCCTGGAAGAATATATCGCGTGGATGGAAGCACAGTGATACCGCTTTCCTGACCCGGACCGGCAGGGATGAGCGGCGCTTACAATCAGACGGACAAACAAGAATCATTCATCATCTTTGTTATGATCGATCGTGCTCCCGGCATCAGCGCATGAAGTGCCGCGGAGTACTTTTTTTGCCGAAACGCAACTGAAAATAACATTTGATCCCGTCAGATGTTCGGTTTTGTTGGTGGACAGCCGACGTCCTGTCCGGTATAATATGTTGCGGATGGTAGCAAAAGTATGACTTTGTGCCATAAGTATGAATTGCCTTGAGGAGTGTGATCTCCATGATTGAAACCAGAAACCTGACCAAGAAATACGGTACGAAAACGGCCGTGGACGGGATTTCCCTGTCCATTGCAAAAGGAGAGCTCTTTGCGCTCCTGGGGGTCAACGGCGCCGGGAAAACGACGACCATCCGCATGCTTTCCTGCCTGTCTTCCCCGACTTCGGGCGACGCGTCGGTCGGCGGGTTCAGCTGCACCGGACAAAGCGCCGAGATCAAAAAGATCATCGGTATCTCCCCGCAGGATACCGCTGTGGCCGACCGGCTGACTGTACGGGAAAACCTTGAATTCATGGCAAACGTACATGGGCTGGACAGGGACCTGGCCCGACGCAGGGTGGAACAGATGATCGCGGACTTCCATATGGAGGAAGTCGTTCACCAGCAGGCGCGGACGCTGTCCGGCGGGTGGCAGCGCAAGCTGTCCATTGCCATGGCGCTGATCAGCGAGCCGAAGGTTCTGTTCCTGGACGAGCCGACGCTGGGCCTGGATGTGCTCGCCCGCCGGGAGCTCTGGAAGGCCATCGAACGGCTGAAGGGCAGCATGACCATGGTGCTGACCACCCACTATATGGAAGAAGCGGAACACCTGGCGGACCGGATCGCCATCATGATCGCCGGCAAAATCGCCGCCTGCGGCAGCTTGAAAGAGATTCTTTCTATGACCAATACCGAACATCTGGAGAACGCGTTTATCGCCATCGCGGAAAAGGAGGGTGCTGCATGAACCGGATCCTCGCATTTTCAGACCGCAACCGGAAAGAGATCCTGCGCGATCCGCTGAGCTATATCTTCTGCCTGGCCTTTCCGCTGGTGA
>CAMJXZ010000193.1 GCA_946409855.1 uncultured Clostridia bacterium
TCCTGTCTGCGCCCATCCCCGGAGCTATTTCGAGATCAACGCGGAAAACTACTGAACGGATACGGGAATCCAAAGGTGCACAGGCGCCTGCGGTCCGATGGCCGCGGACCGGACCGCGGGCGTAGGACCGGAAGGAACGCGGGCCGGCGCATGTGAGGCGCGGGCCTGCGGCCGGGTCCCGGCGGCCGGCGCTTTCGGAAGCCGGAAAAAACGACGCGGCCCGTCCGGGGGACGGACGCGATACGGAGGACTGAGAAGGAGGCGCGCATGCTGATCAAAGAAGCGTCCTGGATCTCGCTGAAGCAAGCCGCTTCAACGGTGGTGCCGGTTTTCCGCAGGCAGTTCCGCTGCGGAAAGCCTGTCCGTTCAGCGGAACTGGAAGTGACCTGCGACGGCGTCTACGAGGCGGTGCTGAACGGCAGACGCGTCGGCGATTTCATCCTGGCGCCCGGCTGGACGGAATACCGGAAACGTCTGCAGGTGCAGGCCTATGATGTGAAAGAACTGCTGACACAGAACAATACGCTGGAAATCACCGTGGCCAACGGATGGTACCGCAGGACGAACGCGCCGTGGACGGGCACACAGAACCCGGATGAATTCCTCCCGGCCATGCTCATCGCCGCGCTCCGCCTGGTTTTTCAGGACGGCAGCGAAACGACGATCCTGACGGACGGGTCCTGGGAGGCGTCGCAGAGCGATGTGACGCTGAGCGGCATCTTCCTCGGGGAAGACGTCGACAGGACCCGCGTGCCGGCTTTTGAACCGGCCGCGGTCTGCGACTATCCCAAAGACATGCTGATCCCCCAGGAAGGGCCTGAGGTGCGGGAACAGGAGACCGTCTTTCCGCGCGCCTCCTTCCGTACGCCGCGCGGAGAATGGGTGATCGACTTCGGCCAGAATCTGACGGGGTACATGGCTTTTGAGGTGGATGCCCGGGCCGGGGAGAGGCTGTCCGTCTCCACGGCCGAGGTACTGGACCGGGACGGCAACTTCTATACAGCCAACTACCGCTCCGCCCGCAGCCAGCTGCACTACGTCTGCCGGGAGGGGCATCAGGCCTATAAGCCCCGGTTCACATTCTTCGGTTTCCGGTATCTGCGGATCGACGAGGCGCCGGCGGGTTTTACCGCGGATCATATCCGTGCCGTGGTGCTTCACTCTCAGATGCGCAGAACAGGCTGGCTTTCCGGCAGCGATCCCATGCTGAACCAGCTCTTCAGCAATATCCTCTGGAGCCAGAAAGGCAATTATCTGGATATCCCGACAGACTGCCCCCAGCGGGACGAGCGGTACGGCTGGACCGGCGACGGGCAGATCTTCTGCCGCACGGCCGCGTATCAGTTTGACGTGCGGCAGTTCTTCCGCAAATGGCTGGCGGACGTCCGCGCCGCGCAGCATGAGAACGGCTGGGTTCCGGAGGTCGTTCCCAGCCTGACCGCCTACAAACTCGGCGGAGCCGCCTGGTCGGACGCGGTCACCATCATCCCGTGGCAGCTGTATCAGACGTACGGGGATATCTCCTTCCTTGCCGACATGTATGACGCCATGACCAGATGGATTGCCTACATCGCCTCGGTGTCGACGACTGAAAACCTGTGGACGGGCTGCTGGACCTACGGCGACTGGCTCGCGCTGGACGCGCCGGAGGATTACCGCCCGGCCACCATCGAACTCGCCAAGCGCGGATACAGTGACGACGATCTCATCAGCAGCGCGTTCTATGCCAATTCTGTCGATATCGTGATCCGCGCGGGCACCCTGCTGGGCCGGGATGTCAGCGCGTATCAGGCGCTTTACACGCGGATCGCGGCGGCATACAGGGAACGGTTCGGCGGCCGGCTCAATACCCAGACCGAAAAGGTGCTGACCCTGCATTTCAACCTGACCGACCGCCCGCAGGCCCTGGCGGATGCCCTGGCGGCGCAGATCATCGCCTGCGGGACCAGGCTTCAGACCGGACTGCTGGGAACGCCTTATCTGCTGCATGAGCTGTGCCGGTACGGATATGCGGAGCTGGCCTGGTCGCTGCTGCTCCGGAAAGAATACCCCGGCTGGCTGTACCCGGTCTCCAAAGGCGCGACAACCATGTGGGAACACTGGGACGGCATCAAGCCGGACGGGTCTTTCTGGGACGACGATATGAATTCCTATAACCATTACGCCTACGGTTCCGTCGGGGACTGGGTATTCGGCGTCGCGTGCGGCATCCGGCCGGCAGAGCCCGGTTTTGCCAGCGTCCGGATCGCGCCAAAGCCGGACGCGCGCGCGGGCAGCCTCTGCGCGGTGCTGGATACGGCGCACGGCCGGATCCGGTCCTTCTGGAAGTACACGGATGAGGGGATCCGTTATGAAATCGATACGCCTGTGCCCGCCGAGATCGTCATCGGCGAAAAGAGCGTGCGCGTCCCGGCGGGAAGGTATCTGTTCGGACAGTGAAGGACGCCGCCGTTCAGCCCCCGATGGGAGATGCCGGGCTTCAAAAAAAGAATAAGGGGCTGTGAAAGAACGGCATTCAAAAGACGCCGGGGCATCACAGCCCCTTCCGCATTGAATCAAATCCCGGAAGATTCTGCAAAAAGCAAAAAAGCCCCGTTCCTCCCGGAGATGGCCCGGCCTTGTCTTTCTCCGCGTCCGTCCTCCGCAACGTTTCTGAAGAATTCCCGCCGCCATTCCCTGCCCGCGTTTCCCTGATCCTGAAAAAGAAGTATCATTTCCAAGAATGGGTTATCTCTGATCTGTTCTTGTAATGAAGAAAAGATTCCGGTATAATTCCTATGTGCCCGAAGCCGGACGGCCGGCCGCCGCCCGGCTTCGGGAAACGGCGGAAAGCGGGCTTCAAAAGACCCGGTGCGGAAGCATCGGCAATCGCGGGGCAAGCATAGACGATCGGACGCGAAGCGGCCCCGGGTTTCATCACCGCGGGGGCGCCTCTCGCAGAAGGGCGGAACATAAAAATGAAAAAAACGACATTCGTGACGCTGGTCCTTTGTCTCCTGTGCGCGTTCGCCTTTGCCGCGGCGGCAGAGGAGGAGCCGGGCTTTCTCCGGGTCGAAAACGGGATGCTCCAGCCCGTGCTCGAATGGACAGACCTGCGGGATGAGGATTATACCAACGAAGGCAGTGACATCCTCCGCTTCTGCGTCTGGGTGGAAACGGATTACGACACGGACCTGGACGGAAGAGCGGACCTGGTCCGGGCCCTGGTGCAGGTGCCCCGCGCCGCGGCGGAAGGCCGCTACAAGGCCGCCGTCCTGTATAACCCGACCCCCTACGGCGCCGGAACGGTGCAGCGGTATTTGACTTCCATCGAAGATCTCTATACGAAAGAATACTTTGACCAGAGCCGCTTCTACGAGCCCTGCGAAAAGCGGGAGCCGGCCGGCAGCATGACTACGCTGGAGGCCGCCGCCCAGGCGGATCCCATGACCTGGAATTACCGGACCCCGGACGCGGACCTTGGGCCGGAGGGCATCGGCTTTTCCTACGCCGAGTTTCACCTCTATTATATCGTGCGCGGGTTCGCGGCTGTGGATGCCTGCGGGATCGGTACCTACGGGTCCGAAGGCTTTGAACTGTGCGGCCTCAAATTGGAGCGGGACAGCCACAAAGCGGTGGTGGAATGGCTGACCGGGGACCGGCGCGCCTTTACGGACGCCACAAGCAACATTGAAATCAAGGCGGACTGGTGCAGCGGCAGCGTCGCCATGACCGGCTGCTCCTACGGCGGGACCCTTCCCTTTGAAGTGGCGGTCACCGGCGTCAGGGGCCTGAAAACCATCATCCCCTTCGCGGGGATCGCCAGCTGGTACGATTACACCAACGCCCAGGGCATCTCCATCCTGAATCAATCCAATTACGCGGACTATCTGGCCAGCAGCAACGCCGGCGGCACCTTCCTGGACGGAGACTGGGATCAGCCGAACCCCGAATACGGTTCCTGGCTTTGGACCATCGCCAACGAGCAGGACAAAACCAACGGCGATTACGCCCCTGTGTGGGAACAGATGGATTATACCACGGACGAGGAAAACCGCATCGCCTGTTCCGCTTTGGTGGTCAGCGGAATGAACGACCTCAACGTCACCACCCGCCACGCGGAGCTGATGGCGGAAGCCTTCCGGAAGGCCGGACAGACCGTGAAGCTGGTGCTGCATCAGGGCGGGCACATGACGCTCAGCGGCTATTCCGTCAACGGCATGGTCTGGGAAGAAATCATGAATCTCTGGCTGAGCCACTATCTGTACGGGGTGGAAAACGGCGCGGAACGCCTGCCGGCGGTCATGGCGCAGAGCAATATCGACGGCGTCTATGAGGCCTATGACAGCTGGCCCGGAAAACAGATCCTCACCCTGAAACCCGAAGGCGCGGAAGGCACAACCGTGATCACTTCCGGGGGAATGGGCGATTATTCCGAAAGCTTCCAGGAGGATCATCAGAACAACCTGACGGTGGATGACCAGGAGGAGTTTTACACCCGTATGCCGGAAAAGCTGGCCTGCAAATACCGCTTCGACCTGCCGGCGGGCACCACCATCCAGGGCGCCGCGGAGCTCCGCGTGATGCTGGATTCCGACCGTCAGGACCTGGACGGCCTCATGATTTCCGCGGTCCTGATGGACGTGGCGGACCAGGGGACTTTCCCGGTGTTCGCTCCGGCGGAAGAATACGGCGGAACGGTCGCCGTCCGGGAATTAAACCTTCAGTACAGGTTTGACTCCGACACCGCCGACGGTCTGCTGAACATGATGGATTTTGTCCAGACCAATAAGGACAGGCGGATTATCAGCTTCGCCTGGACGGACCTGCAGAATCCGGGATGCGGCAAAGACTCAAGCGAATATGTGTATCAGGATCCCGGGCTGATATCGGGCACCGAACAGGCATATACCTTCTATTTCCTGCCCATGGTCTATACCGTGGCGGAGGGCCATCATCTGGAGCTGATCCTGACCACCTGGGATCCCTACCGCGTCCAGCTGGACGCCTGGTTCAGCCTGGACGGTTCCCTGGAAACCTATCTGGACGCCGAGACCTATACCTACAACATGACCGTCAACAACGAATCCCTGGAACTGGTTCTCCCCACGGGAACCGGGAACCCGGACTGGCTGGACCGGCCGGAAGCGTGATTTTATCCGGGAAAGGCTTCAGGACCGCGTGCTTGATGAACCCGTCAGAAGACCAGACGCGTCAGAAGCATATAGCAGGCGGTCCCCGCCAGGATGCTCAGCAGGATGTTTCTTTTCCGGGCCTGCAGCAGGACCACCAGCAGGCCGGCGATCAGCTCCGGCGCGCCGAAAGGAGCGGACAGGAACGCCGTGTCCTTCAGGCAGTAAATGACCAGCATGCCGATGATCGCCGGGGGAAGCACCCGCCCCAGGTACAGGACCCAGGCCGGCGCCCTGTTTTTGAAAATCAGGAACGGCGCGGCCCGCAGCAGGATCGTCGCCGCGGACATGACGGCGATCAGCAACGCCGGATAAGAGGCGCTGTTCATGCGTCCGCCTCCTTTCCGGCGCCGGTCCGGCTTCTGAACAGGGTCAGCAGCGCGGTGATCAGCAGCATCGAGGGGATCAGAAAGCGCCCGGCTCCGAAAACGATCAGACACAGCAGTGTGCCCAGCAGGCCCGTGAGGGCGGGCATATGATTCTTTTCCGTGATCCACTGCTCCGTGAAGGAGGCGATGAACAGGGCGGTCATGGAGAACTCGATCCCGGCGGCGGAGACGGGCAGGACCCCGCCCGCCAGGCTGCCCAGGACGCTGCCCAGCACCCAGTAAGCGTGGTTGAACAGGGACACGAAAAAGCGGAACCGGTCCGGATCCGTTCCTTCCGGCGTTTTCCCGTCGCAAAGCAGGGAATACGTCTCGTCCGTCAGGGAAAAGATCAGGTAGGGCCGGAAGCGGCCCGCGTCTTTGTAATGCCGGAGCATGGAAATGCTGTAGAACAGGTGCCGCGCGTTGACCATGACGGTGGTGAGAAGCACCGTCAGCACCGAGGCTCCGCCCGCCAGCAGCCCCACGCCGACGTACTGCATGGAACCGGCATAAATGAACAGGCTCATGGCCAGGACCCAGGGGAAGCCGTATCCGGCCTCGTGCGCGAGGATGCCGAACCCGATCCCCAGAATGACATACCCGGCCATGACCGGCAGGGATTTTGCAAAAGCGGCTTTCACAGTTTTCATCGATCAGCCTCCGATCCGCTGACTTTGGCGGTTGATTGCCGACCGTTTCTATATACTACCTGAAGCGTACTCTAAGTCAAGCATTGTTCACCGGTATCCGTTCATGAGCCGCAGGCACTTACTGCGGCTTTTTTTATTCCGCCGCCGCATGCCGTTTCATGCATGACCGTCTTTTTTGCGCGCGTTTTTTTGTTGAAAACAAGAGGCCGGGACAGCGGAGCGGGCAGGTCCGCGATATACCGCCGCGGCCTGCCGTTTCGCCTTTGCGCGATCATTCCGCAAACAGGATGAACAAATGCATCTTTTTTCTTGACAACCTGCGGATCAGGTACT
>CAMJXZ010000194.1 GCA_946409855.1 uncultured Clostridia bacterium
CGTGGCTTTTCACGCCGCAGAGCCTGTACATCAGGTATTCCGGGATCATCAGGAAGCCGCAGGCCTGCTCCAGCCGCCCGGCCAGCTTGTCGGCGTACAGCTGATAGATCGTATTGAAGGGCTGGAACTGGATGCCCGTTCTGCGGTACAGCTCCGAAAAGGGCATTTTTTCGTGCACCTGCGGGATCACCGCTTCCGTCCGCCCATCCCGATAAGCGTAGCAGGGCAGAATGGGCTGGTTCTTGTTCATCAGCACGTAATCCACGCCCCAGGTGTCGACGGACAGGCTTTCGATCTGCGGGTATTGTTTCAGCGCCTCGTCGACGCCCGCTTTCACATGGCGTTCCAGGGCTTCGATGTCCCAGATCAAATGCCCGTCCTGTTCCTTGACGCCGTTGGGAAAACGATACACCTCTTTGGTTTGAATTTCCCCGTCCGCTTTCCAGCCCACGATGTGCCGCCCGCTGGACGCGCCGATGTCGATGGCCAGATAGTATTTCATCCGTGTCCCCCGCTTTCTTTATACGTCCAGCTCGGTCACTTCTTTGGGATACTCCCGCATTTCGTCCGGGCCGTGCAGCGGGTTCCAGACCTGGGCGAAGAAGGGATCGGCCTTGGCTCTGGCCCCGTAGTTCCAGCTGCGGCGCTCGCATTCCGGGCACCAGTGGCCGCCCTCCAGCACCAATCGGGGGCTGGCTTCAAAGGTATGGCCGAAAGCGCAGCGGAAGGTCTGCTTGCTCTGCCAGTCACCCTTTTCCATAGCTTCGCTCAGGCATTTGCCGCCCCGGAATTCTGCCGCGCCTTGCAGATCGGAAAGCGTCAATTCGTTTTCAGACTTGGATTCGTCGTAGCCGTGGTCGATGGGAATGACCTTGTCCCAATCGGTGAAGTGATCCATCTGGCTGGCCTTCTTAGGCAACGCTTCCCAGCGTTTGCGGCTGCCCCAGTAAGCGTCGATGTGGTCCTCCATGTTGGCGTCGATGAAATGTTTGGTGCCGTGCTGGCTGTTCAGGTGCTTTTTGAAGGTGCTTTTGATGATGGTCCCCATCAGCTTCTGCCCGCCGGGCAGCTTGCAGATGATCTTCCCAAAGGGCTTGGCCGCGCCGAGCTCTTTCAGGTAGGCGTCGTAGAAATACTGCATGCTGTCGGAACGGAAGTGCAGATAGTTTTCCAGCTTGTCCGAATCCAGGTAATACTGGCCGTGGAAGTTCAGCGTGGCGTTGACCTTGGGATCGATGACGTAATCAATGTTTTTGATGCCGATTTCCCTGTACATGAGCTTGTACATGGTGAAGGTGTCCACCCGGCAGGATGGCCCGCCGCCGATGTTGTAAATGTGGCCCCAGAATTCCTCCGGCAGCGCGCCGTTTTCCGTATAGGCGGCCAGATGGCACATGAGCCGGCCGCTGTCCCGGTCGGACACGTATTCCAGCACGTTGTCCAGGCAGTTGTGGAACTGGATGGCGTCCCGGACCTTCGCCATGGCCGGGCCCATGATGCCCGTCTGCCGGAGGCTGACCCAGTATTTCAGCCCGCTTTCAATCACGTACCGTTCCGCCGCGATCTTGGACACCGCGTAATAATCGAACATGCTGGGCTTGATGGGATCGCCCACCCGGCCCCAATGGATGGGCGGCATGCGGTCGCCGGTCTCCGCCACGGTGCCGATGTACACGAAGTGGGTGGTGTCGTTCTGGCCCAGCTTTTTCACTGCTTCGATCAGATTGCGGGTGCCGCCGAAATTGACCTCCATGGCCTTTTTCGGATGATAATCCGCGGCGGGAGAAACGAAGGCCGCCACATGCAGAATCAGGTCGCAGCCTCGCACGGCTTTTTCCACAAAGGCCGCGTCGGTCAGGTCGCCGAACAGGGTCTGCACTCTGCTGTTTCTTTCATAGGGCTTGAGCCTCTCCCGGCAGCGTTCGCTGTCCAGATCCAGCGCGACGATCTGATAGCTTCCACTGTCCTCCGTCATCTGCTTCAGGCTTTCCAGCCCCATGCCGCCCGCTGCGCCGGTCAATAATACCTTCATGTCATTCACCCTTCATGCTCAGTACTTCGGTCTTCTTTTCGATCACGGCCTTGCACAGCAGGATGGAATCCCCGATGGCGGCGTCGATATCGTCGTCGGTAACGCCCAGCGCCGCGCAGCCCTCGCTCTTGTCGATGAAAAGGTTGGAGCACATGATGTCCGCAAACTTCACCATGTGAAGGCCGCCCTGGATGCCCTTTTCCTTCTGCTCCTTCATGATCATTTTGCAGCCCAGGGCGTACATCCAGGTGGGGATGGTGATGATCTTCTTGTCCGGGCAGCCCAGGTATTTATGGACGATCCTGAGCAGCTCCTTCCAGGTCAGGTTATAGTACCCGATGGGATAACATTTGCCGCCTTTGTTCCGCTCCAGCGCCCCGGCAATGGCCTGGCCCACCTGATGCACCGTCACCATGGTGGAGCCGCCCTTGGGGTACATGGTGACGCCCTTCATGGCCATCACATTTTCCACCAGGAACACCCACACCGGCTTGCGGCCCGGCTGGGTGCCGAAGATGTAGGGCAGCTCCAGCACCGCCACGTCCAGCCCCTCCCCGGCGAAAGCCATGGCGGCTTCCTCCTGGTCGATGCGGCTGCGGATGTAGGGATGCCATTCCGTCAGCTTCTTTTCGGGCCATTTTTTTGCCGCGTAGGAGAAATAGGAGCCCAGGATCACCGCGTGCCTGACGCCGCATTCCTTGCACAGCGTCAGCAGCCGCTTCACGGGGTCAATGTTGTATTTCTTATACAGATCATAGATGGGCGCGGGGCCTTCCACCCGTTCGTCCACGCCCGCGGCGAACACGAAGCCCTCGCAGCCGGTGAGGTAAGCGCGCAGATCGTCGTCGCTCATTTCCAGATAGTTGCCGTATTCAATCTTCATTTCCGGCGGCAGCACCGCGCCGGTGGGCAGCGGCGGCAGCGCGATGCTGCTGACCTCATGCCCCCGGGCGATCAGCTCCTTCGCCGCTTCGCTGCCCAGCAGGCCCGTTCCGCCGATCATAAATACTTTCATTTGCTTTCCCTCCGTTTGTCAGATCGTATAGGCCGCAGTGCCGGCTGTCTGTATGCGTTCGCTGCCGTCGGGCAGGCGCACCAGGGCTTCGCAGTTGGCGGGCACGGTGACGGTGAACACGGTCTTTTCGTTTTTCTTTTCCCAGCCGCTTTCAATCATGCCGTAAATGCTGTCGTAGCGCGCCGTGGCATGGGTCAGGTGCCCGCCAGGGCGAGGAGCGATGATAAAGCGGTTCTCGCCGTCCACCCGGATGCCGCAGCAGGTGTCGAACATCCATTCGCACACCGCGCCCTTGGAATAATGGTTCAGGGAACAGATGCCGCTGTCGGATTTGGGGCCTTCCCAGCCCTCCCAGATGGTCATGGCGCCGGATTTGGGCATGGACAGCCAGCCGGGGATCTCCTCGTTTTCCAGCAGCCGGTAGGCGTATTCGATGTCCATGTCCGCAAGCACGTAGAGGATCAGGGGCGTGGAAAGGAAGCCCGTGCCCAGCCGCCACCGGTAATTGTCCAGCGCCCGGATCAGCCGCTTTTTCGCAAAGGCGGTCTGCTCATCATTCAGCAAATCCATGTACAGGGGACGCACCAGCTTGGCCTGGCGGTCCGTGTCCAGGGTGAACTTCGGTTTCGTCACCATTTCCTGATAGGCCCGCTTCGCGCCTTCGGAATATTCCCGCAGCTCCGCAATGGGCTCGGTTTTCCCCAGCACCTCGCAGATGTCTGCCATGATGCCCAGCACCCAGGCGGTGTAAGCGGTGGATTCCTCGGGATGCGGTTCGGCAAAGTCCGTCCAGACGAAAGCCCGCACGTCCTTGGGCTCCGCCCACTCGCCGTAGGACTGGCCCGCGTTGACGGCGTATTTCCGGTTGGCGTGGGAGATGCCCAAAGGCTTTGCGTAAATGCCGCCCGGCTTGCCGCAGCGGGAGATCATGAACTTCGCGTAGCGCAGCATCCGGTCGAAATTGTCTTCCAGGATGCGCCTGTCGCCGTATTTCTGATAAAAGCGCCAGGGCATCAGGATGCCCACGTCCGCCCAGCCCACGGAGCCGTTCATGGTCCACATGAACCAGTCTTCGTTGGCATAAGGCGCGATCTGGGGCAGCTTGCCGTTCTTCCACTGCCGGTCGAAGACGTCCCGCAGGTGCTTCCGGGCAAAGGCGGCGTAATCCGAAAGGAAGCTGGCCGTGCCGAAAAACACCTGGCTGTCGCCGGTCCAGCCCATGCGCTCCCGGGTGGGGCAGTCGGAAGGAATGTCGGTGGAATTGGATTTCAGCGACCATTCCGTAGCTTGATAGAACCGGTTGATCAGCTCGTTGGAGCAATCGAAGGAGGAGGTGAAGGGAAAATCCGAATACAGGGCGATTTGCGTGAAATCATCCAATTCAAAGGGAATATCCGTTTCGATCAGGGCGTACTGAAAGCCGCCGTAGAAGAACTTGGGCTTGTATTCGTTGAGCCCCTCCTTGCAGGTATAAGTGAACTCCTGAAGCGGCGACGCCTTTCCCCTGGTGACGCACTGGATGTTCTTCTGGGTGAATTCGCCCGCGTCGTCCAGCATTTCGCCCAGGCGGATATGGATCTGCTGCCCCGCTTTCGCGTTCAGCCGGAACGCCAGATAGCCGCACAGATTCTGAGGGAATTTCAGCACGGTCTTGCCGCCGGGGGTGGTGATCTTTTCGATGGGCTTGAAATGCTCGTGCTCGGTGACGAACACGTTGTTGGAGGCCGTCAACGGCACGTCGACGGGGCTCAGTTTCGCCTGACCGGCATAGGAAGGCGTCCTGGAAGCGTCCACGATCTCCCCGTCCTCGTTATCGGCGAAGCGGATGGGGCCGTCGCTGGACCACTGCCAGCTGCCGTCGGTGGCAACCGTCTGCACGTTGCCATCGGCCCCGGTGATCTCCAGCTGGGCGATGAGCCGGGTGACGGCGCCGTAGGTGCAGGTACGGCCCTTAGCCCCGCTGCTGCCCCGGTACCAGCCGTCCGCCAGCTCCACCGAGAGGGCGTTATCGCCGTTCCGGATCAGATCGGTCACGTCGTAGGTCTGGTACTGGATGCGCCTGCGGTAATCCGTGGAGCCGGGAGCCAGGATGAAGTTTCCCACCCGCGCCCCGTTGATCCGGGCCTCGTACTCCCCGCAGGCTGAGATGTACAGCCGGGCCTGCTTCACGCTCTCCGCGGAGAACGCCTTGCGGAAGCAGTCCACGGGATAGCGTTCCTTTTTCTTCGGCGCGTAGTTTCCGGTGATCCACTTCGCATTCCATTCCGAGATGCCGGTCTCGAAGAAGGCTTCGCTCCAGTCTCCGGGCTCGTCATTCTCATCCCACAGGCGGATCTTCCAGTTCACCCGCTCCCGGTCGGAAAGCTCCTTCGGATAGTCAGCGTGCATGGAGGAAGAGGAGATCTTTCCGCTGTCCCATTTTTCCGTGACGATCTGATACGCGGTCTGCCTCTGACCGCCCTCGCAGATCCACTGGAGGCGGGGATGGCAGATATCAATGCCCAGCGGGTTTTCCAGGTATTCGGTTCTCAGTCGAATTGCTTTCATTCAGCAGTCCTCCTCGCCTTGATCTCTTCCTGCTCCCTGGCGATATTCTTTTCCACATTGATAAACCACAGGATGACAGCCAGAATGATTCCGGTAAACACTTCCAGTCCAACGAAAGCGATGGTGATCATGCCGTTTACACCGGTGGGCTGCTGCATGGCCACAGTAAGTACACCGTCCGCGGCGGGCTTCAGGCTTTCCAGCGCCACCTGGGCTGTCCATCCGTTTGCCGCCAGGGTGGAAGCGGCTTCCGTAACGCTGCCGGCAGTGATGGGGGCGATATAACCGGAGGTGGCCAGCATCCAGTTAAAGACGCCGGTCATGATACCGACCATAGCGACCGCGATGATGTTATAAATACTCATGGCCGCGCCGTCCATGCGGATGTTCTTTTTCCATTCCAGATGATCCAGGCAGTCGGCAAACAGGGCCATAAACACGTAAGCGCAGGGCAGGCCGCCGATGTTCTTGATAAACTGACCGACAAGGACGATGATCAGGCTGGTTGGGAACAGCCAGCAGATCAGGCTGCCGAGGGCGTACAGCAGGAATCCCACCATGGTCACGTTCCGCTTCCCAAACTTCTTGGCCAGCGGCCAGACGGCAAAAATGCCGATGCCCATCGGCACGCCGCCGATCACCGAAACCAGCATCTGCGTAATGCCGTCGTTGTAGGTGCCCAGCACATAATTGCAATAGTAAACCAACCCGAGATTTTTCAGCGTGGTGCCGATCGTGTAGACCAGGAAATAGACATACATGAGCACCATGTATTTGTCCGTGAACAGGATTTTGATCTGCTGCCTGAACGGAAGCTGGCTTTTCGTCTTGTCCTCGCCGGCGTTTTCCTCGGTCACGCGCTCCTTGGTGAAGAAGTATTCCAGCAATGTCAGCGGCAGCGCGATG
>CAMJXZ010000195.1 GCA_946409855.1 uncultured Clostridia bacterium
CAGCACCAAGGTGCGGCCCGTGGCCCGGCGGCTTAGTTCCGTCGCTAATTTCACGCGCTGGGCTTCGCCGCCGGACAGGGTGGTGCTGGGCTGGCCTAACTTCATGTAGCCTAAGCCCACGTCGTACAGGGTGCTCAGCTTCTGCATAATGGCCGGGTGCGCCTCGAAAACGCCCATGGCCTCCTCCACGGTCAGGTCCAGCACGTCGGCGATAGACAGGCCCCGGTATTTGACTTCCAGGGTTTCCCGATTGTAGCGCTTGCCCCGGCAGACCTCGCAGGGCACGTAAATGTCCGCCATGAAGTGCATTTCGATTTTCAGCAGGCCGTCGCCGGAGCAGGCTTCGCACCGGCCCCCCTTCACGTTGAAGGAGAAGCGGTTTTCTTTGTAGCCCCGAATCTTGGCTTCCGGCAACTGGGCGAACACCTTGCGGATCAGGTCGAACAGGCCGGTATAGGTGGCGGGGTTGCTCCGCGGGGAGCGCCCGATGGGGCTCTGGTCGATGCAGATGATCTTGTCCAGTTGGTCGACGCCCTCCAGCCGCTCATACCCGCCTGGCACCAGGCGCGCGCGGTTCAGGTCATGCGCCAGCGCCCGGTACAGGATGCTGTTCACCAGGCTGCTCTTGCCGGAGCCGGACACACCGGTCACCGCGCAGAAAACGCCCAGCGGGAAGCGGACGGTCAGGTCCTTTAAATTGTGCTCCTTCGCGCCGTACACGGTCAGGAAATGCCCGGGGACCCGGCGTTTTTCGGGGACGGCGATCTTCTTGCGGCCGCTTAGGTACATGCCGGTGATGGACCGGGGCGCGTTCATGATGTCCTCGGCGCTGCCCTGAGCCACGATTTCCCCGCCGTGCTCCCCGGCCCCCGGCCCGATATCGACCAGGTAGTCGGCGCTGCGCAGGGTTTCCTCGTCGTGCTCCACGACGATCAGGGTATTTCCCAGGTCCCGCAGCCTGCGCAGGGTGGCCAGGAGCTTCTGATTGTCCCGCTGGTGCAGGCCGATGGACGGCTCGTCCAGCACGTACAGCACCCCCATCAGCCCGCTGCCGATCTGGGTCGCCAGGCGGATGCGCTGGGATTCCCCGCCGGACAAAGTGCCGGCCGCCCGGGAAAGCGTCAGGTACCGGAGCCCCACGTTGTTGAGGAAGCCCAGACGGTTATCGATCTCCTTGAGGATCTGGGCGGCGATCATCCGTTCCGTTTCCGTCAGCGTCAGGCTCCGGAAAAAGTCGCGGGACTGGGCCACGTTCATGTCGCAGACCTCGGCGATGCTTTTGTCCTGCACGGTGACGGCCAGCACTTCCGGCTTGAGCCGGCGGCCGCGGCAGACCGGACAGGGCGTCTCGCTCATGTATTCCTGATAGACCGCCTTCATGGTGTCGCTGGCGGTTTCCCGGTAGCGGCGCTCGATGGACGGGATGATGCCCTCGTAGGTGGTCTGGTAATCCCGGAAGCCCGCCGGGGTCTGGTAAGTGATCTTGACCTTCCGGTCCCCCAGGCCGTACATCAGCTGATGCGTGATCTCCGCGGGCAGCTGGCCGTAGGGCGTATCCATGGAAAAGCCGAGCTGTTTGCTCAGGGCCTCAAACATTTGCCCCGCGATGGAATCCGCCTCCCCGCTGTTCCAGCCGGTGACGGAGATCGCCCCTTCCCGGAGCGATTTGGAAGGATCGGGCACGATCAGCGCCTCGCTGACCTTCATCTGCGCGCCCAGGCCGCCGCAGGCCTCGCAGGCGCCCATGGGATTATTGAAGGAAAACAGCCGGGGCGTCAGCTCCGGGAGATTCACGCCGCACTCCGGGCAGGCGTAGTTCTGGGACAGGGTGGTTTCCTCCCCGGTGGTGTGGTTGAGCAGCGTCACCAGCCCGCCGGACTGCTGCATGGCGGTTTCCATGCTGTCCGTCAGGCGCTGGCGCCCTTCCGGCTTGACCACCAGACGGTCCACCACCAGCTCGATCTGGTGCTTTTTCTTTTTGTCCAGCTTGGGCGGGTCGTCCAGCTCGTAGGTCTCCCCGTCGATCCGCACCCGGACAAAGCCGCTTTTGGCGGCGTCCTGCATCAGCTTTTCGTACTCGCCCTTTTTCCCGCGGATCACCGGCGCAAGCACCACCAGCTTTGTGCCTTCCCCCATGGCGTACGCCGCGTCCACCATCTCGTCGATGGACTGGCGGCGGATCTCCCGGCCGCACTTGGGGCAGTGGGGATGGCCCACCCGGGCGTACAAAAGGCGCAGATAATCGTAGATTTCCGTCACCGTGCCCACGGTGGAGCGGGGGTTCCTGGACGTGGTCTTCTGGTCGATGGCGATCACCGGGGACAGGCCGTCGATGCTGTCCACATCCGGCTTTTCGGCCTGGCCCAGGAACATCCTGGCGTAGGAGGACATGCTCTCGATGTACCTTCTCTGCCCCTCGGCGTAGATGGTATCAAACGCCAGAGAGGATTTGCCCGAGCCGGACAGGCCGGTAAAGACCACCAGCTTGTCCCTGGGCAGGGTGACGCTGACATTTTTCAGGTTGTTGACGCGGGCGCCTTCCACCCGGATGGTATCATTCATAGTTTCTACCTGTCATTGTTTCATTTCCAGCTGGCCGCTCCGGCATTCAGCGCCTAGTTCGCTCAGCCCGATGATAAAAGGCAGCGGACACAAAGCCCGCTGCCTTTCAGCATCTTACATGCCGATCATCAGGAACGGCCATCCCTGCGGGGAGGACGTGTCCTGCTGCCGCCGTTATCGGAGCGGCTGGTGTTCTTTTCGTAGACCATGTCATTCCGGATCAGGTTGATGCGGCCCTGGGAATCGATCTCGTCGACCTTGACTTCGATCTCGTCGCCGATCTTCAGCACGTCTTCCACCTTTTCGACCCGGTGATTGGCCAGCTTCGAAATGTGCAGCATGCCGTCCTTGCCGGGGGCAAGCTCCAGGAAGGCGCCGAAGTTCATGATGCGGACCACCTTGCCCACGAAGATATCGCCGACCTCGATGTCCTTGGCGATGCCTTCGATGATGCGGCGGGCCTTGTCAGCCGCCTGCTGGTCGGGCGTGGTGATGAACACGCGGCCGTCGTCCTCGATGTCGATCTTGACGCCGGTCTCGGCGATGATCTTGTTGATCGTCTTGCCGCCGGAGCCGATGACCTCGCGGATCTTGTCCGGATTGATGGTGAACTGGACGATCTTGGGCGCGTACTTGCTGAGGGCTTCGCGGGGACGGGGCAGCGTATCCAGCATGATGCCCAGGATGTGCAGCCGGCCGCGGAGCGCCTGGCTCAGCGCGGAAGAAAGGATCTCGCGGTTGATGCCCTTGATCTTGATGTCCATCTGGATGGCGGTGATGCCGTTCATGGTGCCGGCCACCTTGAAGTCCATATCACCCAGGAAGTCTTCCAGGCCCTGGATGTCGGTGAGGATGGCGATCTGGCCGGACTCGGCGTCCTGGATCAGGCCCATGGCCACACCGGCGACCGGCGCGTGGATCGGCACGCCGGCGTCCATCAGGGACAGGGTGCTGCCGCAGACGGAAGCCATGGAGGAAGAACCGTTGCTGCTCAGGATCTCGCTGACCAGGCGCAGGGCGTACGGGAACTCTTCCTCACTGGGGATCACGGGCAGCAGCGCGCGCTCCGCCAGGGCGCCGTGGCCGATTTCGCGGCGGTTGGCGGAAAGGGAACGCCCCGCTTCGCCGGTGGCGTAGGAGGGCATGTTGTACTGGTGCATATAGCGCTTGGAATCTTCGCCGACCAGGCTGTCCAGCTGCTGGGCGTCGCTGACCGGGCCCAAGGTGGTGATGGTCAGGGCCTGGGTCTCGCCGCGGGTGAACACGGCGCTGCCGTGGGTGCGGGGCAGGACGCCCACTTCGCACCAGATGGGACGCACTTCGTCGACCTTGCGGCCGTCCGGACGGATGCCCTGGTCGAGGATCTTGCGGCGCATGACTTCTTTATTGAGGTAGTACAGGGCGTCCGCCACTTCGGATTCCCGTTCGGGGAACTGCTCGGCGAAATGGTTCAGCACGTCTTCCTTGACCTGCGCCTCGCGCAGACCCCGTTCCTTGCGGACAAAGGTCTCATAGACCCACTGGCACTTTTCGTACGCGTACTCGCGGACGGCGGCCTTGATGTCTTCCCCGGTGGTGACGATCGGGAAATCGGACTTGGGCTTGCCGATCTCGGCGACGATTTTGTTCTGGAACTCCACCAGTTCCTTGATGCCGGCGTGGGCGTAGAGGATAGCGTCCATCATGGCGTCTTCGCTGACTTCGTTGGCGCCCGCTTCCACCATCATGATGGCGTCGGCGGTGCCGGCGACGGTCACGTTCATGTCGCTCTGGGCGCGCTGTTCTTCGGTGGGGTTCATGACCAGCTCACCGTTCACACGGCCGATCATGACGGCGCCGGTGGGGCCGCCCCACGGGATGTTGCTGACGGCCAGGGCAACGGAGGAACCCAGCATGGACGGGAATTCCGGCGGGTTGTCGGGCTCCACCGACAGGGTGGTCGCGATCACCTGGACGTCGTTGCGCAGGCCCTTGTTGAACAGGGGGCGCAGCGGACGGTCGATCAGGCGGCAGGTCAGGGTCGCCTTTTCGGAGGGGCGGCCTTCGCGCTTGATGAAGCCGGCGGGGATCCTGCCGACAGAATACTGCTTCTCTTCGAAGTCGATGGTCAGGGGGAAGAAATCCATTCCTTCCCGGGGCGTTTCGGACGCGGTGGCGTTCACCAGAACGACCGTTTCACCGTAGCGGACGAGCACCGAGCCGCCGGCCTGCTGGGCATATTTGCCGAACTCCAGGGTCAGCTTCCGGCCGGCGAAATCCATTGAATAAACCTTGTAATCCATTTGTTTTCCTTTCCCTCACACACACATTCACGCATCCGAAGCACACGCGGATGCAATAATAGGCTGCCGGAAACAGCATCAAGTCCGGCAGCCTATTTCAACCATTACTTGCGCAGGTTCAGCTGAGCGATCAGGGTGCGGTAGCGTTCGATGTCGGTCTTCTTGAGGTATTCCAGCAGACCGCGGCGCTGACCGACCATCAGCAGCAGACCGCGGCGGCTGTGGTGGTCTTTCTTGTTGATCTTGAGATGCTCGTTCAGGTGGTTGATCCGTTCGGTCAGAAGCGCGACCTGAACTTCGGGGGAACCGGTGTCTCCCTCATGACGGGCGTAGGTGTTGATGATTTCCTGTTTGCGAGCCTTGTCCATGACAAAAAGCCTCCTAAAAATATTTTTCCAATCGCCGGTACACCGGGCAGCCGTTGGAGACGCGAACCACCAGGCGTACGGTTCCTTGGGTACGGTGGGTAGTGTACCATAAAAAGCGGTGCTTGTAAAGCGGTTTTTGTATGTTATTTCAATTTGCTGTGTATGTTCTTTCCATATATTTGAAAGATATTTGAAAGCCGCGGTCCGAAGGACGCGGACGCCTGACCGGCCGCTCAGACATCCGCCGTCTGCGCGTTCCCCGCGGGGAATAGACAGGTGACCAGCAGCAGGACGGCAGCCAGGCAGGAAAGGACAAGGACAAAGGGGTTTTCCCACCAGCTGTGCATGTTGACGGCACACAGGAAAAGCAGGAGGATAACCGCCGTATCCGCCGAAATCAGCGCCAGGGAAACGGTCCGCCTCCGCTCCGGATGCATATGATACAGGCGCAGGACGCTCTTTGGCAGGAATCGTTTCAGTTCCGTGACGGTGCCGGACCAGATCACCCCGAACCGGCCGTCCGAACGCAGCACGATGAACAGCGGGAGGCCGAAGCAGACGGAGAAGCCGAAGTTGTTGGTAAAAATCTGCAGGATGATCATCTCATAATACTGGTGGAAGAAATAGGCCAGGCAGACGCCCAGCAGGCAGGAACAGTAAAGGGATCCCAGCGCGGCCGCCCACAGGTACAGCAGGATCCTCTTCCATGTGTGCGCGTTGCATATCCCGGGGGACATGACGCGCCAGACCTTGTACGGCAGATAGGCCATGATGAAATTCGCGATGAAGCCGAAAAACCGGATGGAATCAAAATCGCTGAAGAAGTCCCCGATCAGGTTGCCGACGGCGCAGGCCAGCGCCCCCAGCGGGCCCAGCATCAGCCCGGTGGGGACCGAGAGACATTGTTCGGGCCGCAGGTTCGTATAGCCGTCCGCCATATCCATCACGTCGATGGACACCCCCAGCGCAGCGAACAGCACGATGATGCCGATAAAGGACAGGGCCATGATCCTCCGCCTGTGTTTCGCGGACAGCGCCTGCTTCGGCCTTTCCGGCAGGGCCGGCGCGGGCTCCCCTTTCTCCGCGGCGGGCGCCTCTCCCCCGGCCGTTTTTTTCTTTTTGGAAAGGAAATCCGTCCCCGCGACGATGGCCCCCGCGGTGATGATCAGCGCGCCGGCCAGGGAACGGAACGAAAAGATTTCCGCCCCGCCCGTGACGGGGATGACGAGCGCCATCAGCAGGGTGACGACGGGGTCCAGCGCGGCGATCACGG
>CAMJXZ010000196.1 GCA_946409855.1 uncultured Clostridia bacterium
CATCATTACCAGCTCTTTCGCAATCAACACAGTGAGCCAGTATTCGCTGGTGATGTTGAAGGCGGCGGTATCCGTCACGGCGTCATCGTCGATGAGGATCGGGCCGACCTGCGGATACACGGGGTTCACGTTGCGGATGGCGCAGACCGCGGCGTTCAGGGCCTTGGTCTCGTCGTTGTACTGGTCGAAGAATTCCACGTTGGGCATCGCGGCCATTTCAAAGCCCCAGGAGGTCCAGTGGGTCACCGGGATGGAGGGATACTTGACCGCCAGGTTGGAGGCGTTGCCGTTTTCGTCGCGGATCTTTTTGACGGTGCCGTCGGCCTCGATGGTGTAGTCCACGTTTTCAAGGCCCATGCGCATGTACTTGCCGTCGCCCAGCAGGTACTCGTAGAACTGCAGGAACCGGTCCATCTTTTCTTCGGTGATTTCAGGCGCGAACTGCACGGCCACCATGCAGGATATGTAGGCTTCCATGCGGGGCTGGTCGCCCTTGTTGTTGCCCAGGGCGCCGATCATGCTGACCCGGTCGAAGGGGTTGCAGTCGGGGTTGGCGGCGCCGTAGTATTTCACCATCACGTTGTTGATCCAGTCAGCGTCGGCATTGCGGACGCAGACGCCGAAGGTGTTGGAGGAGAACTTCTGCAGGCCTTCCTTCCAGGAGGTGGCAGCGAAGTCCGGGTCGATGGAACCGTCTTCGTACATCTTGCGCAGCCACTCCAGCACGACGATGTTCCGGTCGTCCAGGGCGCCGAAGAACCAGTTGCCGTTCTCGTCCTTGTTCCAGTAGCGGTTGGAAACGCCGGTGGAGGCGAAGAAGTAGCGCAGCGTGCCCAGGCCGTCGCCGGTCAGGCCGTAGGTGTCGTTGACGCCGTTGCCGTCAGGGTCATTGTAGGTGAAGGCGTGGCAGACTTCGTACAGTTCTTCCCAGGTGCTGGGCATTTCCAGGCCCAGGTTTTCCAGCCAGTCCTTGCGGATGAACAGGCCCTTGCGTTCCGCCAGGTAGATGCTGGGGTCGGCGGAGTCGGGCTTGGGCAGGAAGTAGTAGCCGCCGTACATGTTCCTGACCAGCTGGGAAACGGCGTCGTTTTCCAGACGTTCCTTGGTCAGGGGATACTTGTCGATCAGCTCCTGCGGGATTTCCGCCACCAGTTCTTCGGGAATGAACTGGGTGATTTCCTGGGTGTAGTACAGGATATCGGCGGTGAACACATCCGGCAGCTTCCCTTCGTTGGCGGCCAGCTGGGTGACGGTAAAGTCGTTGTTGTAGTAGTTGGTTTCACTCTGAGCAAAGTTGATGCCGAAATTGTCCAGGATGTAGGCGGCCATCGGGTCGGCGGCGGGATCCCAGGAGAAGGGGTCGTCGTCGCAGTCCGCGGTGATGGTCAGCACCTCGCCGTCATAGGCCAGGGCTGCGGAGGTAAGGGTCATCAGCAGAGCAAGAACCAGAGCCAAGAGTTTCCAGAGTTTCATGTCTCGTCCTCCTTCGTGTGTTGTATTTTGAAGCCAATCCCGGCTTTCAAACAAGGATCCGTCAGCCCTTGACGGCGCCGATGGTCATGCCCTTCTCAAAGTATTTCTGGATGAAGGGATAGATGATCACCATGGGCAGCACCGTGGCTACGGCGCAGGCCATTTTCAGGCCGGTTTCGTTCAGGAAGATGCGGTTGCCGGCGGCGTCCCGCAGGCCCTCCATGTTCTGCATGTCGGCGGGCCGCGCCTCGTGCACTACGAAGTTCCGCACGATCAGCTGCAGGGGATAGAGCTTTTCATCCCGCATGTACAGCATGGCGGCGAACCAGGCGTTCCAGGTGCCCACCGCCACGAACATGGCGATGGTGGCCAGCGTCGGGATAGACAGGGGATAGATGATGCGGAACAGGATGGTCCATTCGTTGGCCCCGTCGATCCGGGCGGATTCCTCCAGGGAGGCGGGCAGCTGCCGGAAGAAGGAGCGGACGATGATGAAATTGAACACGCTGACGGAGTTCGGCACGATCAGCGCCAGGAGATTGTTGCTCCAGCCCAGCGTCTGGGTGATGTTCATGTAGTTGGGGATGAGGCCGCCGGAAAAGAACATGGTGATCAGCAGATAGATCATGAAAAACTTCTGCCCCTTCAGCCCGCCCCGGCACAGGCCGTAAGCCAGCATGGAGGTGATCAGGGTGGAAAGGACGGTGGCGGCGCAGGTGATCCCGATGGTCAGCAGATAAGACCGGGGGATCAGCGGCGTGGAGAAGATATAATTGTAGGCTTCCAGCGTGGGCTCTTTGGGCCAGATGATGAAGGGCTCGCGCATGTATTCCACGTTGCTGGTCAGGGAAATGGCGAAGATGTTGAAAAACGGGAAAATGATGATCAGGGCGATCAGCACAAACAGCGCGATGTTCAGGGCGTTGAACACGCGGTCGCCCAGGCTGCGTTTGATATGGTTGCGGTTTGCTTCTCGCCCGGCCATGCGTTTCCCTCCTTGTCTGATGCGGATGAACGGCTGCTGCGCCGGATCAGAAGAAGCCTTCCCCGGACATCTTCTTGACCGCGAAATTGGCCAGGAACAGCATCACGCAGTTGACGACCTGCTGGAACAGGCCGATGGCGGTGGACAGGTCGTACTGCCCTTTGCCCACGCCCATGTCGTACACGTAGGTATCGATTACCTGGGCCACCGTGGTCTGGGTGGCCGCCGTGCGCAGGTTCATGATCTGGTCGAAATTGGCGCCCATGATGGAGCCCACGTTCAGGATCAGCATGGTGGTGATGGAAAAGGCGATCGACGGCAGCGTGATGTGGACGCACTGCTGCCAGCGGTTGGCGCCGTCCAGGTAGGCGGCCTCGTACATTTCCTGATCCACGCCGGCGATGGCGGCCATATAGATGATGGTGCCCCAGCCGGCCTCCTTCCAGATGGAGGTCATGTAGAGCATGCCGTAAAACTTGTTCGGATCCGACAGCAGGTTGACGGCGGGATAGCCCATGGACATGACCATCTTGTTGACCAGGCCCGAGGTGATGGAAAAGAGGGAAAACAGCAGGGAATACATGATGACCCAGCTGATGAAGTGGGGCAGGTAGATGATGGTCTGGATGGTGCGCCGGTAGGAAGTGGAACGCAGTTCGTTCATCAGCAGCGCCAGCAGGATGGGCACCGGGAAGGTAATCAGCAGCTGGGTGATGCCGATGAAGAAGGTGTTCCAGATCGTCTGCCCGGCGACGGGGCTTTTGAAAAAGCGGGTGAAATGATAGGTGCCCACCCATTCGGAAAACATGATCCCGCTTTTGATCTTGTAATCCTTGAAGCCCAGAATGATGCCGTACATCGGCATGTAGCTGAAAACAAACACCACGATCAGCCCCGGCAGGATCAGGCTGTAGCGGTAGCGGTCCTTCCAGAGGTCCCGCGCGGTCCGCCTGGACCAGTGCCGGATGCAGGGCAGGGCGAAATAGCACGCGATCATGGCGATCAGCATCACGCCGCCCGCGATGGCCAGGACCATGGGCGGGACGCCGTAGGTGTTGAAATCCCATTTCTTCCGGCCGATGATCCCGGTGACGGCGATATACCAGACGCCCGCGCCTGCCAGCATCAGCACAGACAGGATCAGCCCCGCGTAAACCAGGCGGAGCACGCGCCGGTTGGCGTCTTTGCCGGGGACGGTTTGCTTGGCTGCAGCCTGCATATCGTTTTCCTCCGCTTGTTTCTTCATGCCGTTCCGGTGTGCGCCAGAGAGGGCTTTAAAGAATCGTCTGTCGGGCAATGGCTACGGATTTCTGGGGCTTTTTGATACCATCATTGTACAGAAAAACCGCCCGGGTGTCAAGGTGTTCCGGCTGGGCAATTTCTGCGGAAACGGAAACGGCGGACGGGACAGGACGCCGCCGGGGGTCCAAAGGGCATGAGCGAAAACGCAATAGCGCTGGATCACCGTCCGGCGGCGGGAGGGGCACAGTCCGGGTGTCTTCCGAGAGTTGCTTCAGCAGAACAAGCCGCCGGACCCTTTGCGGGACCGGCGGTCTTTGAAAAGGCCGGATATTCATGAACCGCCCGTTCAGAAGCGGTCCTGGCCGGCCGTGATGAGATTCGGTTTTCCGGATCGTTCCCGGGTTATGTCCGAACCGCCCATGGATCAGGCCGGCAAACACCTTGTCCAAACGTAGCCCGGGACGAGTTATTCCACCCAGAAAAGGTAACAGAAGCTGTAGTACTCGTCCCCGTGGGACGCGCTGCAGAACAGGCCGATCAGGTAAGTGCCTTCCGGCAGATCCGTAAGTACCAGATTCTTGCTTTTCAGCCGTTCTAGGCCGTCCCCGGTTTTTCGGTAATAACGCGTTTCGCAGGAAAAATCTTCCACATAGTCGTCATAGGAAAGGTCGGCTGACAGAAACTGACTGCGGCTGATCAGAGGGATATGCTCGAATTCCACATACTGATCCAGCGGCATGAACATCAGGATGCCATCTGCAAAGACGCCGTCTTCATAGCTGCACCGAAAATGCTGTTCGGGCCTGGAATTCAGGCCGCTGATTGATAAACGGATGTGATTGCCGCAGCTGTCCCATTGGTTCGGAGGCGGCGCGGTCGGCGTGGGCGAGGGTGTGGGAGATGATGCTGGCGTTGGCGTTGGTGAGGGTGTGGGAGATGATGTTGGCGTTGGTGTGGGCGTCAATGCCGGCGACCAAGCATTGCCGCTGCCGCATATCGGCAGCACGAATGACAGGATCAGGATAAACACAAAGGTTTTTTTCAGCATCCGGTCCGGAACCTCCTTTCGGTCGGGAACGTTCAGCCATCAAGCGATTCACCTGTACGGGATACGCCGGGCGGAGCACAGAAGAGAAAGCTAAAAAAGAGCGATGGCGCAAACAGGAGCCTCCTCATGCTTGCCGCCTGGCTTCCGGTCAGGAAAAGAACAAACACCGGGCTGCCCTTTCTTTTCGAAGGATGATCCGTTTGGGAAGCGACGTTTCAGCGGCCCCTGACGCCTTTCCGGTCCAGACTGCTTTACGGCATATAGCCAAACCTGTCGGCAAACGGCTTGAGCATGAAGCCAAGGTCCTCCCTGGTGATCCGGTCGCATTCAACGCAGAAAGGAATCCGGTTGGTCCAGTACCCGAAAAAGACACAGGAAACAAGAGCGGTTCCCACAAGCGCCGCGTATGCCCAATCATGACGTTTTATCGCCCGGATGATCCCGGCCGTGCAGAGAATGAATCCGGCCAGTTCGAAAAACAGGGAAGGAAGGTCTTCAAAATGCGTATGGTATTGCATGATATCCCAATAGAACCTTGCGGGATACCACAGGATCAGCAGGACAGGCAGCAGCCATTTGACGGTCATACCGGCTTTTTTATTCACGGGCGCAACCTCTTTGACGGATGAATCCGAGGGCATTGAAACACTGCTATTTTACGGCCTGCGGGATGATCTGTCAAGGCGGCGCCGCCCCCGTTCATACATCCTCAGCACAGCCCTTGCGCGTTTTTCCGACATCTCCGAAGCCTCCCCGGAGGTGCCGCCAAACAGGAATCATTTCGTCTGTTCTTTTGGTGTGTTTTTTCGTAAAGAACCGGATCATCATCATCGTTTTGCGCTGCGGCGGTTGACAAATTGCCTGATACTGTAATAAAATACTCCCATCTTGATATTGAGGCGAATATACTGACGCGACAGGAAAAACCGGCTGACAAGAAAGAAAACACACAAATATGAAGGAGGTTCATGACGATGAGAAAAGAACTGAGCGATGCTGAATTAAAGAAGGTCATTGGCGGTGTTGAGTTTACCTTTGTAAAAGAACCGGATGAAGAGAATCCCGGTGCCGGAATTGCTTATGTTTATAAGGACGGCACCTATTATATGAAATTCGTATATAGATGAGGCGGAATATCAGATGAGCGTTCTTATGTTTGAGGAACAAGCTTTCTTTGAGAATAATCCGGATTTTCACTGATTCATGCTGCTTCACGGACGGCGCTGGGAAAAGCGTTCTGTGAAAACCATTTTTTTGCCGGACGACAAGGATTGACTGGAAATGAATGGCCGGTTCATGTGTTTTCCGTTAAACAGACAGTGAAAAATGGACAGACAGGGTCGAGCGGGCGGGAATGATTCATTCCTGTCCGTTCACCTTGCCGTACGTACCGCCTGCTGTACGGCGCGTTCGGCACAGAAGACTGCATATGGACCCGCACGCCCCGGACCGAACAGGCGCGCGGGTTTTTATGATGGAACGGCTCTTTCCGCGGCGTCGGTTTCTGCCGCGGGCCAAAACTGGTTCCGGATACATATCTGCCTGTTTGAATCGCAGAAAAAAGCTCCCGGCGGCCGGCGGTAAAGCCGATCACCGGAAGCTTGCTTTACGGTAAACCTGTTACGGCTGTCCGCCGTCTCCGTAGTAATGGTTCAGAGACACCTCCTTGAGCATTTCACATTCGCCCGCATCGAGATAATGCAGG
>CAMJXZ010000197.1 GCA_946409855.1 uncultured Clostridia bacterium
CTATATCCTGATCATCGCCTATATGATCAAATACCTGATGATGGGTATGCGCACGGTGGTGTCGGCGATGAGCCAGATCCACGTGTCGCTGGAGGAATGCAGCCAGGTTTCCGGCGCCAGCTGGACGGGCACGATGTTCCGGATCACCGGGCCGCTGATTTTCCCCTCCATCGCCGCCGGCTGGTTCCTGATCTTCATCCCCAGCTTCTACGAGCTCTCGATGACCACCCTGCTTTACTCCAGCACCACCAAAACCATCGGCTTCCAGCTGTACGAATACTGGACCTTTACCAGCCAGCCCATGAGCTGCGCGATGGCTTTCGGCATCCTGCTGATCGTGGTATTCCTGAACTTTATCCTGAACCTCCTGACCAAGGGCGAGTTCTCCATCTAAGAAAGGACCGATGCATATGGCAAGCGTCAGCATTCAGAATGTCACCAAGGCCTTTGGCAGCAACGTGGTGCTGAAGGACTTCAGCGAGACCTTCCGGGAGGGAGAATTCGTGACCCTGCTGGGCCCTTCGGGCTGCGGGAAAACCACGATGCTGCGGATCATCGCGGGCTTTGAGAAGCCCACCAGCGGCGAGGTGTACATCGGCAAGGAGCTGGTTTCCGGCGGCAAGACCTTTATCCCGCCCGAAAAGCGGAACATCGGCATGGTGTTCCAGTCCTATGCGGTGTGGCCCCACATGAACGTGTTCAACAACGTGGCCTACCCCCTGAAGATCAAGCACGCCTCCGGGGCGGAAATCAAGGAAAACGTCAACCGGGTGCTGGAGATCGTCCACCTGAGCCAGTACGCGTCGCGCCTGCCGTCCCAGCTTTCCGGCGGGCAGCAGCAGCGCGTGGCGCTGGCCCGCGCCCTGGTGGCGCGGCCGGGCCTGCTGCTGCTGGACGAGCCGCTGTCCAACCTGGACGCGAAGCTCCGGGAAAGCATGCGCTTTGAGATCAAGGAGATCCAGTCCTCCCTGGGGATCACCGTCGTCTACGTCACTCACGACCAGACGGAGGCCATGGCGATGTCCGACCGGATCATCCTGATCAACCAGGGCTGCATCCAGCAGGTGGCCTCTCCCGCGGAAATCTACAATCAGCCCGCCAACCAGTTCGTGGCGGACTTCCTGGGCAAGGTGGACTTCGCCAAGGGCGAATCCCAAAACGGCAGAATCGTCCTGACCGGGGCCGGCCAGTCGATCCCCTACGACGGGGAGAAGCGGGGCAAGGTGGAAATCGCCGTGCGGCCGGAGCGCATCACCCTGTCCAAGGAAAGCGGCGAGCTGCGCGGCGTGCTGGAAACCCAGTACTATCTGGGCGACGTCAACGACTGCCGCGTCCGGGTGGGCGAGGTGTCCTTCCGGGTGATCGCCCCGCCGGAAACCTATCAGGCCATGAAGCCGGGGGATACGGTTTACCTGACCTTCCGGGAGAAGATGGTCTTCGACGACGACGGCTCCCTGGACGAAAAACTCAGGATCAAGACCTGACGGGACGGATCGACGCGCGGTTTCGCGCCGTAAACACTGGAAAGCGGAGCGGCATTTCGCCGCCCCGCTTTCGCTTTTATTGGGATGGAGGATTTATACTGATTACATCGGACGCGTGCGCGGACGGCGCAGGCATCCGGTGTAAGTCGGTATCACTTGGCAGTAATCGGGACAAAGTCCAGATTGGTCAGGAAGTCGATGCAGACCTTGATCTGCTGGTCCGTCAGCACCTTGCTGGCGGCTTTTTCATTCGGGGTCATGTTGAACTCGATGAAGTAGCCCTTGTAGATGGACAGGATATCCACGAAGTCCATGTCCGCGCCGGTTTCCCGGGCGACCAGCAGCTTGGTGCCGTAGCCGGTCTGGCGGTAGGTGATGTCCACCTGGTTCATTTCGGTGAAGGAGGCTTCCAGGATCGCCAGCTCTTCGTCAGTCAGGTCGTTGAGCCGTTCCACATCGCCGTAGGTTTCGTCGTACGCGATGGTCAGAAACATCTCGGGCCGGGTCGTGTTCGTGGGGATGATGGAGGCGATGATCTTGCCGCCCCGCATGTTGACCACCTGCAGATCATAGCCGTCCGGCAGCTGGCAGACCAGCTCGAACTGGCCGTTGACGTTCAGGGCGCCCAGGGTCTTCTTGGTGGCCGTGTCGTTCTTGGTGGTGAACACGATGGGGTTGCTGATTTTCACAGCGTAGTTCTTGGCGATGTAGCCGGTCTTTCCGGTTTCGGGATCCCGGGCGCGGTACCAGTTCTTGGTTTCGCCGGTGCACACCAGTTCCTTGCCGTCCCGGAGAGAAGTGATCCGGGTAGAGGTGACGCTGGGGCCGACGCGGAAGTTGACCGAGCCGGAAACGCGGGAAGCGCGGACTTCGATGGTGAAGGGATCAACATCCCGCTGGGTCTTCAGTTCGTTGTCCAGCTGCTGGTCCGTGGACTGCTTGGAGGACGGTGAGGTGGAAGAACCGCTGGGCTTGTAGGGGCCGGGCTTGGTGGTGACCAGGAACCGGGACGCTACGTAACCGAACGCGCCGCCCCAGTGGCCGTATGCCCAGCCGTTGCCCAGGAATTCGGATACCCAGAACTCATCGCCGTAGGGGATCTGCAGAAGCGCCCGGGAGTCGGTGGTGGGCTCTTCGCGCAGGATGACGGACTTGCCGCTGGAGGTCTTGATGTAATAGGGGGAGGCCGCGCTGGCGGCGGGGATCAGGGCGCACATGGACAGGATGAAGGTCAGCGCCAGGACAAGAGCGGTTGTTTTACGCATGTTTTTTCCTCCTTTTTGTTTGGATCCGTGGCCGGAACGCCGCGGTGCTTCTGAAGCGATTTATCTTGATGCCCGGGCAGGGGATGCGATGTCCTTTCTGCGGGCGAATCCATATTACGGCAGAGCGTTTTCAGCGCCCTGCACGAATTGATACGCATCAAAGAGACGGGGTGGCAGCGGAACCGGAAAAGATTTATTTTTTTAAGTTTGGCCGTTGAGATCGTGACCGTAAGGGGGTGACGAATAGCGAGCGGCCCAAATCGGGTCTCATGCCATCTTTTACCGGCTGTTCATGATCTGCTCGATCTCGTCCGGGTCTTTGGGGATGTCCCGGCTCAGCACCTCGCAGCCGTCCTGTGTGATCAGCAGGTCGTCCTCGATGCGGATGCCGGTCTCTTCTTCGTCGATGTACAGGCCCGGCTCGTCGCTGATGATCCAGCCGGGCTGCAGCACGTCCCCGGCAAAGCAGGCGTCGTGACAGTCGATCCCGATGGAGTGGCTGACGGAGTGCATGTAATATTTCCCGACGTCCTTTTCGTCCCCGATCAGGCCCAGCCGGATCAGCCCTTCGGCCAGCACCCGCTTGCAGACGTCGTTGAGGTCTTTGAGGGTAATGCCCGGCCGGGCGGCCTCCGCCACCGCCCGGTTGGCGGAAAGTACCAGGTTGTAGATCTCCCGCTGGCGGGGCGTGTAGCGGCCGTTCACGGGAAAGGTGCGGGTGATGTCGCTGCAGTAGTTTTTGTACTTGGCGCCCAGATCCATCAGCAGCAGCTGGCCGTCCCGGGCCTCGTCCCGGTTGGTTTCGTAGTGCATCATGCAGCCGTTTCGGCCCGCCCCGGCGATGGTGTTGAACGCCATGCGGACGGCGCCCAGCCGCCGGCAGGCGGATTCGAATTCGGCCTGGGCCTGGTATTCCTTCATCCCGGGCGAAAGCGTCCGCAGGACGGCGTCCAGTCCCTGGCGGGTGATGCCGACGGCCCGGCGGACCCGCTCGATCTCCTCTTCGTCCTTGACCTCCCGGAGCGGCACGCAGGCGGCGCGCAGGTCGTGCAGGACGGCCGCGGGGTATTTGCGGCGGAAGCCCTCCGCGCACAGCGCGCTGTAATCCGGCAGATCGCTTTCCTGGCAGCGGTACAGGTCAAAGTACACGTGCTCGATGCGGAAGCGCCCCATATACCGGCTGATCCAGCCGCCGAGCTCCTCCGTCGGGCGGACGTCCTCCACGCCGCTGACGGCGGAGGCCTCCTCTTTGGTGGGCATTTTGCCGGTCCAACGTTCCCGGGCGGGGTCGGCCGGCTCGATGAACAGCGTTTCCGCTGTTTTGCCGTTTACCTTCGCCGCCGCCAGGCACATCTTTTCCCGTTCCAGCCCGGTCAGGTAAAAGAACTGGGAATTGACCTCAAAATCGTAATAGTGGTCTTCGTTGGTGTGCAGCGGGACGCCGGCGTGGGCAAAGACCAGGCTGTTGTCCGGCAGCGTCTCATAGAGCTTCTTTCTGTGTTCCGGAAAGCCCATGGCAGTCACCTTCCTTTTCATCTGGGGCGCGGGGCGCCGGGCCCGGCGCCCCGAAGTAAAACAGGCGGCCCGTCCGGCCGCCTGACATCAGGGTCAAATATCGTCTTTCCCCTCAAACCGCCGGCACCAGGTGTATTTGGAAACGGCGCTCCTGCAGGCTTCCGGCACGGCCCAGGAAAGCAGCTCCGCGATGTAGGGCGGCAGCACGCGGTCGTACTTGACTTCCAGGATGGTCCAGGGCTCGTCAAAGGGGGAGACCGTGGGGACATAGGGGTTGAACATATCCGTGCGGTTCAGGCCGGAATGCAGGTTCTTGTCCAGGGTGATTCGGACGGTTTCGGCGGGGTGCAGGTAAGGCTCCCGGTCGTAGTCCACGATCACCACCGGGCGGAGCAGCCGGGTGCGCATCTCCCGGTAGACGTCGCTCAGGAGGCTGTAGTGGGTGCTTTCCAGGCCGTCCGGGTCCCCGGCGATCAGCTGCTCCGCCAGGTCCCGGGGGATCTTCAGGGAACGCTTGGAGATCAGGTCCCCGTACTTGCTCTTGCATTCCAGGAAGATCGACCGGTCGGAATAATTGTAGATGCGGATCCTGTATTTCTGGCGGTAATAAATGCCGCTCATCTTGTCGTACAGGGCATCGTCGTAAACGGTATCGAAATACAGCGAACGGATGGAATACTGGCCGCCGTTCCTGGCCGCGTGCGGGTCCAGCGAAAGGACGGGAAGCAGATGCCGCCGGACGATGTCTGCCTGCATGGGACTGAGCAGATATTTGAGCTCATGCCGCAGCGGGATGGCCATACATCAGGCCCCCGTTTCCGTCTGGCAGGCGACGAGCGTGGCGTCGTGCACGCCTTCGATATCCAGGATCCTGCTGACCAGGTCGGTCTTCTGGTCCAGCCGGACCTCGTAGGTCATTTCCGCGCCGGCGCGGGTGACGGTCTTGGAGCGCAGGCGGTAGTTGCGGACCTCCCGGCGCAGGGCGGACTCGATGTCCCCCTGGGCGTATTCGTCGTAGTGCATGACCAGCAGATAGCTGTTGGGGTTGCGCAGCTTGAAGAAGCTCAGCGCCAGCAGGATCACCCCGATGCCGATCACCACGACCAGCGCGACGATGTACATCTTGGCCCCCAGCAGGATGCCCATGGTGATGGCCCAGAACATGTACGCGGTATCCAGCGGCTCCTTGACGGCGGTACGGAAGCGGACGATGGACAGCGCGCCGACCATGCCCATGGACAGCGCCACGTCCGAGCCGATGGCCATGACCACCGGCGCCGTGACCAGCGTCAGCATGATCAGCGTCAGGGAGAAGGTCGGGCTGTAGAGCACGCCCCGGTAGGTCTTTTTGTAGACCCAGGAGATGATCAGCCCGGCTACCAGGGCGCTGGCCAGCGCCAGGGCCACGCTGGCAGGGGTGAAGCTGCTCAGCTGTTGGGCAAACCAGTCCGAAATGGCGCTGCTTCTGTTCAGGTCGCTGAAAGATACGGAATTCATACCGGGGGCCTCCTATTATATAGATAGATTGATGGTTTCCTGCTGCGCTGTACCGCGTTATTTCTTTTTCGCCAGCGGGTCGGCGGGCTGGGAGCCGAACAGCTCCAGCATCTCGTTCTGGGTCAGGGAGAAGGCGTTCTTGGTAAACTCCCACAGGAAGTGGTGGCGGCGGTTGATGGTATCCCGCATGCGGTCGATACGGGTGTTCCAGTAACGCTTGGCGCCGTCCTTGGACAGGGGGGAGTCGGAGTTGATCTTCTTGTCGTTGAGGGGAGCCCAGCGCTCAAAGTGCAGGTCCATCGCCGGCTCCAGGGTGGCTTTGATTTCCTCCAGCTTCGCCAGCATGACCTCGGGCGTCAGGGTGCGGTAGATGTAGGCCAGCCGTTCCAGGAACTTCTGCTTCATCTGCTTGTTTTCCAGAAGCTTGAGGAAGATGGTGTTGTTGATCAGCTTGTCGCCCATGCCCTTGGGCTTGGTGTAGGACCTGGGGCTGTCAAAGGAGGAAGAGAAGAGGCCGTAGTCCAGGTCAAAGACCAGCCATTTCCATTTCTGGTCCTTGCCGGGCAGCTTATAGAACATGGTGTTGCCGATGTCGGAGTTGCCGAAGAACATCTCGATGGCCAGGTAGTCGTAGT
>CAMJXZ010000198.1 GCA_946409855.1 uncultured Clostridia bacterium
AGGCCCTGCCATGCGGACCGGGCGGTCAGCCCTTGGACAGGCGGCCCTCCTCCAGGTGCAGGATATAATCGCAAATGGAAAGCGCGGCGCGGCGGTGCGTCACGATCAGAACGGTCTTGTTCCGCATATCGGCGATGTTTTTAAGGACCTGGGCTTCCGTCGCCTCGTCCAGGGCGCTGGTGGATTCGTCCAGCAGCAGGATCGAGGCGTCGCTGATGAGGGCCCGGGCCAGAGAGACCCGCTGCGCCTGTCCTTCCGAAAGGCCAAGGCCCCGTTCGCCCAGGACGGCGTCCAGACCGATTTCGTCAATCAGTTCGTCGATGCAGGCTGCCCGCGCGGCGGCAAGGATCATCTCGTCCGTGGCGTGATCGGTAAACATGGTCAGGTTTTCCCGGAGCGTCCCTGAAAACAGGGTGTTCCCCTGCGGCACATAAGCGAACAGACCCCTGGTCCCCTTGCCGGCCGGTACAAGCTGATCTCCCCGGCGGAACAGGATGGTTCCGGAAGTGGGCCTGTACATGCCAAGCAGCAGCTGGAACAGGCTCGTTTTTCCGCCGCCGGAAATACCGGTCAGCGCGACAAAATCCCCCCGGTGAACGGAGGCGGTGACATCGACCAGCACGTCGTCCATGCTGTTGTCATACTGGAAACAAACCGATTCCAGCCGGATCTCGTCAAAGGTATTCAGGACCGCGCCTGTTTTTTCATCCGGCAGGCCGATCATTTCCTGCAGACGCTCGGCGGAGGCGACGACCCCGTACGTCCTGCTGATCAGGCTGACCGCGTTGGCGATGGGGGCCTGAATGCGCCCCACCAGCTGAATCATGGCGGCCAGAGAGCCGTAGGTGAAAGTGCCCTGGTAAATCTTATAGCAGCCCCACAGCTGGCAAAGCAGCCAGGTGAAGTCGAACATGCCGGACATGCCCTGGTTCATGAAGATGGTGAGGCGGCCTTTTCGGATCTGCTCCGCGGCGAAGTTTTCGCGCTTTTCCCGGATCTGGTTCAGGACCCGTTCCTCAGAACCGCTGGCTTTGACGACCCGGATATTCTCAAGCGCTTCCTGGGTGCCGGCGTGCAGCGTGTCCTCCGCCGCCTGCATCCGCTTATGGCGCTGCTTCATCGGTTCGCGGAAAACGAAGGCCAGTACGGCGCTGATCAGGGAAGCGAGAATCAGCGCGGGTACGAAACGCCAGTCCATGGAGATCAGGATGGCGGCAGCGCCGATAAAGGAAACGGTCATGCGCAGGAGAGACGGCAGCAGGTCCATGATGCCGTCCTTGACAACGGAAACATCGGAGAATACGCGGTTCACCAGTTCCCCGCTGTGATAGCCTTTTAACGGCGCGTATTCCTTGCCGAAGACCGAGGTAGTGACCATATCCTGCATATGCTTCTGCAGCGCTGTCGCGGCTTTCAGGTCCAAGGCGTCTCTCCAGACGGCCAGGAAGTGCATAACCAGAAGAAGCGCCACCAGGATGACGGCATTATTCCGCAGGGCTGAAAAATCCGCGGCTGTGGCGCCGTCGATCATGCCCTTTGTGGCCAGCGTAAAGCCGAGCGAAACCAAAGAAGAGACCACCGCAATGCCGCTGATCAGCATAAGCGGCCTGCGGACAGGAGCAGACCAGCGCCAGATCAGGGACAATGCGGGGCTTTTCATAATGGTTTTCAGTTTGGACAGGTTCTGGTTCATTCGATCAGGGCGCCGATGCTTCGGAGTGTGTTCAGGATTTCTTCAACGTCTGCTGTGATCCTGTCCCGGGGGGCGTCATAAGTGCCGCACATGGCTTCGATGATCGCTTCAGCGGTGGTTTCTTCTTTCAGCTGGTTCACGATAAAGGCTGCGGACGCGTTGCCGCGGATGATGCCGGTAAACGTCTCCGCGCTGATCGGAACCAGATACTGGACGCCGTCGATTTCATGTACCAGAAAATCTTCTTTGAGTCTCATATATTTTTCTCCTGACGGGAATAAAAACTTGAAAAAGGGAAAACGCGTTCACGGGAGCTTTTCCCGGATGCTCATTCATGATAAGACGGGGCTGTCATAAACAGCCCCATCTGTCCTTTTCTTTGTCAATAGTCTTCCAATAAGCCCGCTTCCTGAAAATGGGATAACAGTTTTTCCAGGTCCGCGGAAGCGGTTGCCTCATCGATGGCATACTTTTTCAGCATGGCCGCCAGCAGTTCTTCCTGTGTTACGGGCGCCTGCAATTGTTCCCAGATGAACGCGGATACGCCGTTCAGCAGGATGTACCCCTGGTCCGTCCCGGTGCTTTCGCCGGTAGGCACCAGCATGTATTCACCGACAATATGCCGCAGGGTAAAACCGGTTTTTGCTTTCATTTACTGGTCCCTCATGCGTATGACGATCAGGGTAAAGATATGCGATAAGATAGCGAATCAGCACCGGTTCATTGTCGCGTTGGGAAGCGGCTTGCCGTTGGGCATTGTGGTGCAGTTGGGATGATTGCCCGGGTTTTTGGCACCGGAGGTCAGAATCACGTCGGCGCTGTTGATCAGGATCTTTTCCATTTTTGGGGTTTCATAAGGCTCTTTCATTTTTCTTCCTCCTTTGTTTTTTATATCTCACATTCGGGAATACTGTAAACCCCCTGCTGTACGAAATGCATCGTATGTTTGCAGAGCGCAGGAGAATGTACGCCCGGCTCGGAAAACCGGAGCAGTCTGCCGGCGCATTTTTCGCACAGCGGCTCATAAGCGCAGCCTTCGCATTCAATGGCCCGGGGCCATTGTTCCGCCGCCTGATGAATCTGCTGCCAGGCCTGTTCAAAACCATCCCGGAAAGGATAAGCTTTGACCATTTCGAGCTCGTTGCAGGGGCTCATGACCCCTTTCCAGTCAATGGAGAAACTGGACCGTCCGCCGCCGCACTTTAAGCCGCAAACTTTCCCTTCCCGGAACTTGCCGCCGGGGTTCGGCAGCCGCTCTTCCGGACATTCCGCGCAGGCGATGCCGTTCAGTTCGTTGCGGAACCGCAGGATCCGGATATACATATCGTCGTCCAGATCGGTGACGGTATCCGCTCTTCCGGTGTCAGGACGGGGAACGGTCAGCCAGGTGTTGACGCGGACCGCAGGGCACAGTTCTTTTGCCAGGCGGATGGTGCCGAATACATCCTCGCCCAGCGCCCGGTTGGGCGTCACGGATATTTGAAGCGGCAGATCCGCTTCCCGGAGCGCCCGGATGTGGCGGACCACCGTTCCAAAGACCCGCTGGCCGGTGACCCGTTCGTAAGCATCCTCACTGTCCCCGTAGAGGGTGATGCAGATGCAGCCAGGACGATAGCGCCGGAAATAATCGACCCAGTGTTCGTCCAGCAGCGCGCCATTGGTCATGACGGTAATCTCACAGCCTTCAGCGCGGAGATGGTCATACACCGCCGAGAAACCGGGGTAAGAGAGGCATTCACCGCCCGTCAGGGTGGCGCGCAGCATGCCCGTCCGGCAGGCGTCTGAAATCAGGCTGTTCCACTGATCCGCCGTGAGCAGAGGCTGGGACAATTGCGGGCCTGTCAAATGCACATAACACATCGGACAGTTGAAATTGCACAGCGGTGTCAGTTCAAACTGCCCGTTCAGCGGTACGCCCTGCGCTCTCGCTTTCTGTTCCAGATAGCCGGAGAAGGAAGAGAAGGCGGGCATTGCGCCATTCGATTTTTTCCGGAGTTCCTCCAGATATTCAAACCCGTCACTCATTTACGTCCTTCTCAGCTTCCTGATGTGATCAATCCTCTTGCAGATGACCTGAATCATTATAACGTAACGTACTGTCCGTGTCAATGAGAAGATGATGATATTCGTGCTGAAATCATTGATCTATGAGCGTTTTTCCTTGGTATAAGCTCCGTTTTTGAAGCGGACAAGCCCCTGCGATTCCCTGCTTGCGCCCAGCGCGTTAAGCAGCTCGTCTTTCCGCCGGCCCGCCTGATATTCTTCGGCGAAACGCGATGCCGCGTGTGGGCGGGAAACAGCTTTCGACAGGTAACGCCAAAGCTGATACAGCCACGCGAAAGGCCGGAGAACCGGATGCTTCTGCGCGGCTTTCCAGTTGATCAAGCCCCGTTTTTGCAAAAAACGGAAGGCGTCTGCGGCAGAATGGCTGGACAGGAAACGGGATACGGTCCATTTCTCCTCGGATATTTTACGGCCGAAGTTCCCGCTGGCAAGAATATAATCCATCAGCCGGTCGCAAACCCGTTCATCCGCATCGGCGCACCACGCGCGGGCCGGAAGGCCAAGGTATTGGACGCACATTTTTGTGACATAAACTGCCAGGCGCTCATGACCGGTTCGCTCAATCAATGCTTTGAATTCAGGCCACTGTTCGTCCGACAGACACCGGTCGGCAAACATCATCCAGTCAATGATCTGCCGGAGACCTACTCCGCTTTCCAGATGATGATTGATGTGTTCCAGCAGCGTAAGGCCGTTGACAGGATCCGGCAGCGTGTGATCCGGCTGAATGTTTTCAAGGATCAGGTCGTCGATCAGCCGGGAAAGGGCAGGATCGTTTTCATGCGCGTAATAGGCATGCACCTCGATAATGATGCCGTTTTTGATGAACTGACGATGGCGCCCGGTATCCGTCGGATCCGTGTCTGGGATTTCCTGAAAACCGTTGCTGAGCAGCGAATCACAGGCTTCGGAGAAGTGCTGCCGCGGGGGCATGATGTCGATGTCGCCCATGGAGCGCAGCTGCGGGGAAGGATAGTACTTGGCCGCCTCGGTGCCCTTCAGGACGGCGTAGGGAACCTTGATGGGCAGGGAAGCCTGGATAAACCTGCTCTGGCAGTACGCGGCGATGTTTTGCCGGATGCCGGTTTGCCACGTCTGCCGCAGTTCGTCGGACATCGTCAGCTCAGGCAGTATTTTTGCGGGAAGCGCGGTCAGTGTCTGACGCTGCATTTCCTCGAAAATATCACCGTCCACCGTCAGCCCTTCGGCAGGCAGCGCCCACAGGGAGCACTGAATCAGTTTTAAGAGATTGTCATGCGCTTCCAAATTGATCGATCCTCATCGTTTCACCTGGCCGGACGCGTTGGCCTGCATATACTTGCCGTCGATATACAGGACGATGCCTTTTTGTTCTCTGGCGACGCCAAGGGTGTCAAAAAGACGGTTTTTCCGCTCGCTGTCCTTGAAATCGGAAATCAGGTTCCGGATGCCGTCCTTGCTCTTCAGACCCAGGACCACGCAGCGGCCGATCTGGCGGATCCCCGCAAACCGTTTCAGGAAGGGATGCCGCTGGGCAGCGTCCCAGTTTTCGATGCCGCGTTTTTTGAGCAGCCCGAGCATTCCCTGCGGCATTTGCGCGCTGTACAGGAAATGCATGCGGGCGCGCTTGTCGCTTTCCTGCTTCATGCCAAAGTTTCCGCTGGCGATCACATATTCCATCAGCTGTTCGCAGATGCCTTCATCCGCCTCCGCGCACCATGTACGGGCGGGAAGTCCGAGATACATTTCGCACATCCGGGTGGCGTAAAGCGCCAGCTGCTCATGGCCGGTCTTCTGCGCGTGCGCCCGGAATTCAGGCCAGCGGTCATCCGTCAGATAACGGTTGACAAACATCATCCAGTCGACGACGTGACGAAGGCCGATTCCTTCCTCCATATGGTGGTTCAGATGCTCCAGCAGCGTCAGGCCGTTGACCAGGTCCGGGAGCACATGGTCCGGGGTGATGTGGCTGATGATCAGGTCGTCCAGGTATTTTGTTTCTTCCGGATGATTCCGGTAGCCGTAAAAGGCGTGAACTTCAATTTCGAAATTGTTTTTTTCAAATTCTCTGTGTCGTTCATGGCCTTTTTTCAGGAGACTGGTTGTTTCCCGGAAACCGTTCTTCAGCAATTCATCACAGGCCAAAGGATAATCCTCGTGGCTTGTCATGATGTCGATATCGCCAAGCCCCCGGTATTCCGGATGGGGATAATACTGAGCGGCGGAGGTGCCTTTCAGGATGATGTAGGGCACCGTCACAGGGAGCGTTTTCTGCACGTTCATGTACCGGCAGTAATACCCGACCTGCGACAGGATGGTTTTTTCCCAGTCGTGATACAGTTCTTCAGGCAGGTCAAGGCGCTTGAGAATGGGCGCTGTCAGCGCGGCGACGCCATGCACTTTCAGCTCTCTCAGGCTGCTCTCGTCGGCTGCCGGAACAGGGGCGTCAAAAAGAGAAGCTTTGAGCAGGCCAAGAATGTTTGTTGTATCTTCTATCACTGCTGACACAACTCCCGAAAAAAAGGTTGATAATATTTCGCAGACTGCCTGGGCAACAGACAGTCTGCGAAATCCGGAGATGAATGCGGTTCATCTCCATCGGGTTACTTCCAGATCAGGCCTTCCTTGAGCGCTTT
>CAMJXZ010000199.1 GCA_946409855.1 uncultured Clostridia bacterium
GTCAGTCATCCTCACCGTACCTTCGGGTACGCTTTCGGATGCCTTCCTTGATCTGACGCAAAATCCATCCCACATCTGCACATGTTTTAGATGAAAATCAGTATTAATCCTTATCCGCAGAAGCTGTAAAGCTTGATGAAAGAGCGGTATGAACTTCCAATGCGCCAGCGACCGCGTCAGCAACCGCTTCTCCGGCATCTACTACAGCGTCAACAGCCGGGTCAATCATGTTATCGTAGACCCAGTTACCAACAGATTTGACCGCCTTTTTGACCGGATCAAAGATGCTCCAGCCGCCTGCGATTTTGTCAATGTCCTCCGGGCTGAGCTCGATTCTCTCCGCTTTGAAAAAGGCATTGACTTCTTCCATTGTTTTCAGTGTCTTCAGTTTTTCCGCCTGTTCCTGTGTCAGCTTCATTGTTCATTCCTCCTTCATCTGCTCCTGCGGTATTGTGCCGCACCGGTTGACGCGCAGCCATTCCGCTCCCGGCAGAAAATCATTCTTCCGGTGACATTTTGCCGCGGATTTTTGCGGGGCTGTCTTACCCAAAAAGGGCCCGCGGCCAAGGGGGCGCCGGCGCGGGAAATCAGGATGCTCTTTGCCGCTTCAGTCGCCCGAACGGATATTTTCATATTATCGCATAAACATCAAAAACACAATTGAACAGAATGTGAACTTTTTTGGCCATAACTCCGAGCGAACCGGCGGCCGCGCCGCCGCCGGAAAAAGCGGTTTCCCGCGCAATACGCGCGCCGTCAGCCGGGCAGATCAGGGAAGCCGGTGCCGCCTTCCGTCCGGGCCGGGGCCGGCGCACAGAACGATGAAAAAACCGCTGCGGACACGGAAGCCGGGCTATCCATGCCGGGACAGAAGCTCACCCGGCGGCAGCGGGCCGCGGAGCGGTACGGCCGGGCGGCGGCAGTAAAATGACAAGCTGAAACAATCAGAAAAAACAAAACAGAGCGTTCCGCCGCTTCCGCGGTTGAACGCTCTGATTTTTTCCACTGACCTTTCCCGCCAGAGCAGCCCTCGCGGGAATCAGCGTGAATTACTTCTTGATCTGCAGGGAAGCGGCCACGAAGGAGTAGAGGTCCTTGTTCTCGGACAGCCTGGTGCAGGTCACGGTGAACATTTCACCGTTGTCCAGCAGGGTCATGACCGTGGAAACGTCCTTTTCAGGAATGATGTAGACCAGCACATCCAGTCCGTTGACAACCGCGCGCTGGAAGTTGCCGTTGGGGTTGGCCTTGCGGGCCATTTCTTCCACTTCGTCCATGTTGTGCACGGTGACGTCGCCGGTGGGCTTGCTCTGCGCGATCGCGATCATGGTGCCGTCCAGCTTCAGGAAAGCGGCCAGGGTGCCGGAAGCAATGCTTTCTTCGGTCAGCGTTCCCGGCAGGAAATCATTGGGGATCATCACGCTGATGTTGGAAGAGCCGAACGTTTTGAACTCTCCGGCATAGCCGGCATCCGCGAACTGCTGCTGACGCTCCGCGTCCCAGTTGATCACTTTCTTTTCGGGCGCTTCGGCGGTTTCGGCAACGGCGGGGACCAGAACGGCGGCGGTAAGGCACAGGACCAGCAGCGTGGTAACAATCTTCTTGAGCATGGAAATCTTATCTCCTTTTTCATTCTTTTTTGTCCTGAGTTATGACACGGACACTGATTGATACGGAGCGCGCGGCAAGATGGCAGGTAAAAAGCAAGGATTTTTTCGCTTTTATCCGCAAAATAAGGAAATGCCGTTCGGGAAACCAGGTCCGCTCCCGTTCCGGCAGCATCGCCGATGCCCTGCGGCCCGATGGGCCCGTTCCCGCCCCACGATGGATGAATCCCCCTTGAAATCCCGGATTATCAGGCAGCGTCCTGATATATTGTACCACATTTCCGCACTTTTTTATCAAAATTGTCAAAAAAACTTTTTTCATTGTTCCAACCGGCCCCCCCTTTTTATCCGGACGATTCGATTTTTCTTGCTTATCCCGCCGGCATGCTGTATACTGTCCGTACGTCCCTTCCGGGACGCGTTGCAGGAGGAGAACATGCTGGCAATCATCGGCCTGGGCAATCCGGGCGAATTATATGACCACACCCGGCACAACGCCGGGTTTGACGTCGTGTCCATACTGAGCGCCAAGTGGGACATCCCGCTCAAAAAGCTCAAATGCAAGGCGCTGATCGGCGAAGGGACCGTTGACGGCCGGCGGGTGGCGCTGATCAAGCCGCAGACCTTCATGAACGAAAGCGGCCAGTCCGTCGCGGAAGCGCTGAGCTGGTACAAGCTGACGCCGAAGGAAACGCTGATCATCGTGGACGATATCGACCTGCCCTTTGGGACCGTGCGCGTCCGGGCCGGCGGCGGGCCGGGCACCCACAACGGGCTGCGCAGCATCCTGCAGTGGACCGGCAGCGGGGATTTCCCCCGGATCCGGGTCGGCATGGGCGCGCCGCCGCCGGGCTGGGACCTGGCGAATTACGTGCTGGGCCATTTCCAGACCCAGGAGGACCGCAAGGCCGCCTTTGACGCCTACCAGGCGGCCGCGCAGGCCGCCGAATGCTGGCTGAAGGCCGGCATCGACCAGGCGATGAACCAATACAACAGGAAACATGCTGAGGGAACTAAAACGACAGACTGAAAAAAGCCCGGCGCTGCTTGCCCTGACGGAAGCGGTGCGGGCCGGCAAAACCGCCGCGCTGTACGACCTGTGTGAAGGACAGCGCGCTTTTGCCGCGTCCTTTTTGCATCTGGAGACCGGGCGCTGCGTGCTTCTGATAGCCCAGAACGAGGGGGCGGCCCTGCGCCTGGCGGACGACTGCGCCCGTCTGACCGGCAGGCCCTGCCGCGCCCTGCCCGCCCAGGAGATCACCTTCACCCGGGGCGTCCGCAGCCGGGAAACCCAGGACCTGCGGCTGGAAGTCCTGTTAAAGGCTTCCCGCGGGGAGCTGGCGGTGGTGACCGCCACGGTGGAAGCCCTGCAGACCCGCCTGACCCTCAGAAAGGAACTGGAAGCCCGGATCATCCGCCTGATGACCGGGGAGGAACAGGACCCGGCGGAGGTCATCCGCGCCCTGGTGAGCGCCGGCTACGAGCGGGTGCCCATGGTGGAGGGCCCGGGCCAGTGCGCCCTGCGGGGCGACATCCTGGATGTCTTCCCCCCGGACCGGAAGCTGGCCTTCCGCATCGAGTTTTACGACACCCAGGTGGATTCCATCCGGGTGTTTGACTGCATCTCCCAGCGCAGCACCGAACGCCTGACCAGCGCGGAGATCCCGCCGGCGGCCGGGGATTTCGTCCCCGCCGGCACGGAAAGGGAAACCGCGGAGCGGATCCGCGCCCTGGTCAGCGCCCAGGTGCGCCGGCTGCCCCGGGACCTGCTGCTGGGCGGCATGGCCCTGGACGAGGGCGCCCCGGAAGGCGCCGGGCGGATGAGCTCCCGGGTGGGGCTGGGCTTGCTGCTGGACGACGCCGACACCCTGGAAGAGACCGGCTTCCTGCCCGGGGCGGAAAACTGGAGCGGGGTCGCCTATCCGGCGGCCGCCGGCATCCGGGAGTGGCTGAACGATCCCGTCGTCCTCCTGGACATGCCGGACCAGCTGCGCGCCCGGGCGGAGGACCACCGGCAGGGCTTTGAGGAAGACCTCCGCGCCGCGCTGGAGCGGCAGGAAGCCGTGCCGGAACAGGAGCGGCTGATGCTGACCCTGCCGGAGCTGATGGAAGCGCTGAACGGCCTGCCCAAGGTGCTGACCCAGGATTTTCTCCGGGACATGAGCGGCATCCGGCCCGATACCGCCATCCAGTGGACCGGCCACTCCCCCGCCTCCTACCTGACCCGGTTCAAGAGCCTGGCGGACGATATCCGCACCTGGCAGGCGCAGCGCTTCACGGTGATCCTCCTGGCCGGCGGCGCCGCCCGGGCGGAGCGGCTGCGGGCCGCCCTGGCCGAGCAGGGGATCAATGTCCCCATCCGGGAGGAAGAAGAACCGGCGGGCGAAGACCGGCTGCTGATCCGCACCGCGTCCCTGACCCGGGGCATGATCCTGCCCGGGGAAAAGCTGTGCCTGGTATCCGACAGCGACATCTTCGGCGCCGGCTACCGCAAGGCCCGGAAAAACATCCACGCGGGCGAAAAACTGGAAGCCTTCACCGACTTAAAGGAAGGGGATTACGTGGTGCACGAACACCACGGCATCGGCATCTTCCAGGGCATCACCCGCACCCAGTCGGAAGGCACCGCCCGGGATTACCTGCTGATCAGCTACCTGGGCGGGGACAAGCTGTACGTGCCAGTGGACCAGTTCGAGCGGGTGCAGAAGTACATCGGTTCCCAGGACGATCTCCCCCCCTTAAGCTCCCTGGGCGGCGGCGAGTGGAACCGGCAGAAAAAGAAGGTCAAGGCAGGGCTCAAAAAACTGGCCTTTGACCTGGTGCGCCTGTACGCCGACCGCAAGGCCGTCCCGGGCCACGCCTTCGGGCCGGACACCATCTGGCAGCGGCAGATGGAGGACGCCTTCCCCTACGAGCTGACGCCGGATCAGCAGCGCGCCGTCCGGGACATCACCCAGGACATGGAAGCCCCCACCAACATGGACCGGCTGCTGTGCGGGGACGTGGGCTTCGGCAAGACGGAGGTGGCCATCCGCGCGGCCTTCAAGGCGGTGATGGACGGCAAGCAGGTGGCCTTCCTGGCCCCCACCACCATCCTGGTGCAGCAGCATTACCTGACGCTGCAGAAACGGCTCAGGGATTTCCCGGTGAACATCGACATGATCTCCCGCTTCCGCACCCCCAAGGAGCAGCGGGACACCCTGGCCCGCCTGGCGGAGGGCAAAGTCGACATCCTGGTGGGCACCCACCGGATGCTGTCCAAACAGGTGGTGTTCAAGGACCTGGGCCTTCTGATCGTGGACGAGGAGCAGCGCTTCGGCGTGGGCCACAAGGAAACGATCAAGCACATGAAGAAATCCGTGGACGTGCTGACCATGTCGGCCACGCCCATCCCCCGGACCCTGCACATGAGCATGGTGGGCGTCCGGGACATCAGCCTGCTTGAAACCCCGCCGGAAGAGCGCTTCCCCATCAAGACCCACGTCATCGAGTACAGCGACGCCATCATCCGCGACGCCATCCGCCGGGAGCTCAGCCGCAAGGGGCAGGTCTATTTCCTGTACAACCGGGTGCAGTCCATCGACGAATTCCGCGCCCGCCTGCAGCAACTGCTGCCGGAGGCCCGCATCGCCGTAGCCCACGGGCAGATGAAGGAAAGCGCCCTGGAAGACATCATGCTGGATTTCTTCTCCGGGCGGTATGACGTCCTTTTGTCCACCACGATCATCGAAAACGGGCTGGACGTGCAGAACGCGAACACCATGATCGTCTACGACGCGGACCGCTTCGGCCTTTCCCAGCTGTACCAGCTGCGGGGCCGGGTGGGCCGCTCCAACCGGGCCGCCTACGCCTACTTTACCGTCCGGCCCGACCGGATGATCTCGGAGGACGCCCAGAAGCGCCTGAGCGCCATCCGCGAGTTCACCCAGTTCGGCTCCGGCTTCCGCATCGCCATGCGGGACCTGGAGATCCGCGGGGCGGGCAACATCTTCGGCCCCGAACAGTCCGGCAACGTGTCGGACGTGGGCTACGACATGTACGTGCGCCTGATCGGGGAGGCGGTGCGGGAAGCCCAGAACGAGATGGAAGGGAAGCCTCCCGAAAAGCCCCGGGCGGATACCCGGGTGGACCTCAGGCTGGACGCGTATCTCCCCCAGAGCTACGTCGCAGGCGACGTCCAGCGGATGGAAATCTACAAGCGGATCTCCATGATCCGTTCCCGGGAGGACCGGGAGGACGTCATCGAGGAGCTGATCGACCGCTTCGGCGAACCGCCCGAAGAGGTCATGACCCTGGTGGACATCGCCCACCTGCGCAGCCTGTGCGAAACGCTGGGCGTGGTCCGGGTGACCTGGGCCGCCCAGAGCCTGGTGATGCGGCTGGACAGCGAACTGATGCCCCCGGTGGACAGGCTGTACGACGCGATGCTCCGGACGGACGAACGGCTGATGCTGTCAGCCGTCAAGGACCCGGCTCTGCTGCTCAGGGACAAAGGTCTGAGCGTCCGGGAGCTGCTGAAACAGGCGGTGCCCGTGATCGAGAAGCTGAACGGCCTGCTGGGCCTTTCATCTACCAAGGAGGTTACCTGTTCAGTCAAAGACTGAACAGGTACCGCAGGGGGGTCTTGCGGTCCAGGGCCTGCCGGCCCGTTCGTCGGTGAAAACTGTCCACCGGACAGTTTTCC
>CAMJXZ010000200.1 GCA_946409855.1 uncultured Clostridia bacterium
ATGCCTGCAGGCGGACGACGTGATCTGCGCCGCCCTGGGCGAGCATGTACTGGACCAGTATGTGGAAGGCAAAAAGAAGGAATGGGACGCCTACCGCACCCATGTCAGCAGCTGGGAAATCGACCGGTACCTGGTGATGTACTGAAAAATAAAAGCTTCATGAAAGGAGGGGAGGACAGTGGCAAGGATCGTGATCGCGGGCAGCTCGGACAAAAGCCGCGAGCAGCTGGGCCGGCTGCTGTCCTCCTCCGGCTATCCGGTATTCCGCCTCTGCGCCCACGCCGGGGAACTGCGGCGCGTGCTGAACGAGTGCGACGACGGGCTGCTGATCCTGGCCGGCCCCATGCCGGACTGCAGCGCCGACGAGCTTTTCTGGGACTACGGGGAGCAGGTGCAGATTCTTCTGATCGCCCGGCCGCCCGTCCTGGAAGCCTGCGAGGCGCCCGGCGTCTTCCGCCTGGCCATGCCCACCACCCAGCAGGCGGTGATCGGGGCGGTGGAGATGCTGACCCAGCTGCACCGGATGCGGCTGCCCAAACGGGCCGAAAGCGAAAAGCAGCTGGTCGCCCGGGCCAAGGAGATCCTCATGGAGCGGGACGGCCTGAGCGAGGGGCAGGCGCACCGGAAGCTTCAGCAGTACGCGATGAACCACGGCCTGCGTATGGCGGACTGCGCCGCGCAGATCATCCGGGAAGAGGGAGGCAGGAGCCATGCGTGACCCGCAATATCCGCTGTATCATGAGGAACTGGAGCATGAAAGCTGCGGCGTGGGCGCCATCGCGGACCTCACGGGCAAGGCGACCCACCGCATCGTGGATCAGGCCCTTTCCATCGTGGAGCGTCTGGCCCACCGGGCGGGCAGCGACGCCCTGGGCACCACCGGCGACGGGGTCGGGATCATGACCGAGCTCCCCCACCGGCTCTTTTCCGCCTGGGCGCAGGAAGAAGGCATCGTCCTGGGCAATCCCGGCGATTACGGCGCGGGGATGTTCTTCCTGCCGGAGGATGAGGTCGGCGCGGACAGCGCCTGCCGCATCTTTGAGCAGCTTGCCGCCTCCGAAGGCCTGAACGTGGCCGGCTGGCGGGACGTGCCCTGCCATCCGGCCCAGCTGGGCGCCGGCGCGCGGCGCACCATGCCCCGCATCCGGCAGTGTTTTGTCCTGCGGCCCCGGGACACCGCGTCCGGCCTGGATTTTGACCGGAAGCTGTACGTCCTGCGCCGGGTGTTCGAAAAGCAGGACACGGACGCCTATGTCTGCTCCCTCTCCTGCCGCACCATCGTCTACAAGGGCATGATGCTGGTCAGCCAGCTCCGCTCCTTCTACGACGACCTGCAGGACGTCCGGTATATGAGCCGGATGGCTATGGTGCATTCCCGCTTTTCCACCAACACCTTCCCCTCCTGGAGCAAGGCGCATCCCCAGAGGATGCTGCTTCACAACGGCGAGATCAATACCATCCGCGGCAACCACGACCGCATGAAGGCCCGGGAGGAAACCATGCGGTCTTCCGTCCTGGGCGGCGAGATGCGGCGCGTGCTGCCCGTGGTCGTCGAGGGCGGAAGCGACAGCCAGATGCTGGACAACACGCTGGAGTTCCTGGCGATGAACGGCTTTCCCCTGTCCCTGGCGGGCATGGTGCTGCTCCCGGAGCCCTGGCAGGGGGCGAAGGAGGATACGCCCTGGCGGGACCTGTACCGCTATTACGCGACCATGATGGAACCCTGGGACGGCCCGGCGGCCATCCTCTATTCCGACGGGGAAAAGGTCTGCGCGTCCCTGGACCGGAACGGGCTGCGCCCGCTTCGGTGCGCGCTGACGGACGACCACCGGCTGATCCTTTCTTCGGAGGCCGGGGTACTGTTTGAGGAGAACGCGCATATCGTCCGCCGCTGGAAGCTGACGGGCGGCGATGTGCTGGAAGCGGATCTGGCAACCGGCAGGCTGCTGGAAAGCGAGGCGCTGAAAACGGCCTACGCCGCGCGGCACCCCTACGCGGACTGGATGAAGCACCAGATCACCCTTGCAGATCTGCCCGCGGCCGCCCCGGCGGACGCGGCGGCCGGGGAAACGTCCCTGGTTACGCTGTGCAAAGCCTTCCATTACACCTGGGAGGATCTTCACGACATCCTGCTGCCCATGGCCGCGAACGGCACGGAACCCATCGTCTCCATGGGCGCCGACGAACCCCTGGCGGCGCTTTCAAAGACGCATCCTTCCCTGTTCGACTATTTTAAGCAGCGCTTCGCCCAGGTCACCAACCCGCCCATGGACGCGCTTCGGGAAGAAGTCAAGACCGACTGCAGCGTCTTTATCGGCGACGACGGAAACCTTTTGTCCCAGGGGCCGGACAACTGCACGGTGCTGGCGCTTCCTTCTCCCTTCCTGACGGAAGAAGAGCTCATCCGCATCCGCGATATCAAGCACCCCGCTTTTTCCGTGCGCACCGTTTCCCTTTTGTATCCGGCGGAACTGTCCCTGCGGGACGCGCTGACCTCCTTTTACGCCCGGTGCGACCGGGCCTGCCGGGACGGAATCAACATCCTGATCCTTTCCGACCGGGGCCTGGATCAAAAGCATCTCGCGATCCCTTCGCTGCTGGCGGTATCGGCCCTGGAACAGCACCTGATCCACATCAAAAAACGCACGGCCGTCTCCGTCATCCTGGAAAGCGGGGAACCCCGGGACGTGCACCAGATGGCCCTGCTCACCGGGTTCGGCGCCCGGGCCGTCAACCCCTATCTGGCCCACGCGTGCATCCGTTCCCTGTGTGAAGAGGGACAGGTACGTAAAACGCCCAAAGACGCCGTCCGGGATTACGACCGGGCGCTGACCGCCGGGGTGCTCAAAATCGCCTCCAAGATGGGCGTATCAACCCTGCAGGCCTATCAGAGCGCCCAGCTGTTCGAAGCCGTCGGGCTGGACCGGCCGTTTGTGGAGCGGTATTTCACGAATACGCCCTGCGTGCTGGGCGGCACGGACCTGGGCAAAGTGGAAGCGGACAGCCGCTTCCACCATGAGGCCGCCTTTTTTGGCCTGCCGGAAGAAGGCCTCCGGAGCATCGGCGTCCACCGCCTCCGCACGGGCGAAGGAAAGGAAGAACATCTCTATTCCCCCGAAACCATCCACCTGCTGCAGCAGGCCGTATGGACGGACAGCCCGGAACTGTTTTCTCAATACGCGTCCCGCGTGGAAAACGAGGGGCCGCGCACCATCCGCTCCATGCTGACCTTCGCCTTTGACGAATGCCGGCCCGTCCCGCTTGAGGAGGTGGAACCGGCGGAAGAAATCGTCAGACGCTTCCGCACCGGCGCCATGAGCTACGGCTCCATCTCCCGGGAAGCCCACGAGTGCCTGGCCCGGGCCATGAACCGCCTGGGCGGAAAGTCCAACAGCGGGGAAGGCGGGGAGCTGCCCGAGCGGTACGGCACGGAACGCAATTCCGCCATCAAGCAGGTGGCGTCCGGCCGTTTCGGCGTAACCCGGGAGTACCTGCTTTCCGCCCGGGAAATCCAGATCAAAATGGCCCAGGGCGCCAAACCCGGCGAGGGCGGACACCTGCCCGGGGCCAAGGTGACGGAAAGCGTGGCGAAGACCCGCTGCTCCACCCCCGGCATTTCCCTGATCTCTCCCCCGCCTCATCACGACATTTACTCCATCGAAGACCTGGCGGAGCTGATCTACGACCTGCAGTGCGCCAACGAGCAGGCCAAAATCACCGTGAAGCTGGTCAGCTCCACAGGCGTCGGCACCATCGCCAGCGGGGTAGCGAAAGCGGGCGCGGGCGGCATCCTGATTTCCGGCGGGGAGGGCGGCACCGGCGCAGCGCCCATGAGCTCCGTCCATCACGCGGGCCTGCCCTGGGAAATCGGCCTGGCGGAGGCCCATCAGGTGCTGTGCCGCAACCGTCTGCGGCAGAAAGTGACCCTGGAAACGGACGGCAAACTGATGACGGGCCACGACGTGGCGGTAGCCCTGCTGCTGGGCGCGGAGGAATTCGGCTTTGCCACGGCGCCGCTGGTCGCCATGGGCTGCCGGATGATGCGGGTGTGCCACCTGGGCACCTGCCCGTACGGCATCGCCACCCAGGACCCGGAGCTCCGCAGGCGCTTTGCCGGCAAGCCGGAATATGTGGAACACTTTATGCGCATGATCGCCGGTCAGCTGCGGGAGATCATGGCGAAGCTCGGCGCCCGGACGGTCAGCGAACTGGTGGGCCGGAGCGATCTGCTGCGCATGAAGGCGGACGCGCTGATGGACCTGTCCGACCTGACCGGCTTTGCCCGGAACACCCATTTCCAGCCGGAAGCAAAGCACGATTTCCGTCTGTCCGAACGCACCGACGTCCGGCTGTTCCGGGACCACGTGCATCTGACCACCGCGGACCGGGCTTTCGGCACCCTGCTCAGGGGCAGCCGCCGGATCCAGGCCCAGGGCTGCGGCGGGCAGTCCTTCGGGGCTTTCCTCCCGGCCGGGCAGGAAATCACCCTCTACGGGGTGGCCAATGATTACCTGGGCAAAGGGCTGTCCGGCGGGACCATCGCCGTCTGTCCCCCGGTGGACAGCCTGTGGAACCCGGAGGACACGCTGATCGGCAATGTGGCCCTGTACGGCTCGACCGGCGGGTACGCCTTCGTCGCGGGCCGGGCCGGGGAACGCTTCGCCGTGCGCAATTCGGGCGCGTGGGCGGTGGTGGAAGGCCTGGGAGACCACGGCTGCGAATACATGACCGGCGGCCGCGTCGCCGTGCTGGGAAAGGTCGGGGACAATTTCGCCGCGGGCATGTCCGGCGGCATCGCCTGGGTCCTGGATGAAGACGGGCTCCTTTCCGCGCGCCTGAACCCCGGGCACGCGAACATGTACCCCGTGTCCCCGGAGCAGGCCGATGAACTCAGGCGGCTGCTCATGCTGCACGAAAAGGCCACCGGCTCGAAAAAGGCCGCGGCGGTCCTGCGCGATTTCGACAGCTTCCTGCCCCGTTTCCGGGCGGTCATTTCCGACGAATACCTGGCATACCTGAAAGGAGCGTGACGGAATGGGCAAGGCGACAGGCTTTCTGGAGTACGCCCGGGCGGAAGACCCGTACCGGGACGCGCGGACCAGAATCCTCGATTATGACGACCTGCACACCCGCAAGCCCTGCGAAGAACGCCGGCAGCAGGCCGCCCGGTGCATGAACTGCGGCGTGCCCTTCTGCCAGTCGGGCTACGGCTGTCCGCTGCACAATCTGATCCCGGAATGGAACGACCTGCTCTGGCGCGGCCAGGAAAAGGCCGCCCTCAACAGGCTTCTGGAAACGGCGCCCTTCCCGGAATTCACGGGGCGGGTATGTCCGGCGCTCTGCGAAAAGGCCTGCAGCCTGGCGGACGACGGCGTGACCAACCGGGACAACGAGCTGTACCTGATCGAAACCGGCTTTCAGAAGGGCTGGGTGCAGCCGAGAATCCCGCTGCGCAGGACGGGAAAAACCGCGGCCGTGGTGGGCAGCGGGCCTTCCGGCCTGGCCGCCGCGTACCTGCTGAACCGGGCCGGCATTTCCGTCACGGTGTTCGAGCGGGCGGACCGGCCCGGCGGGCTGCTCATGTACGGCATCCCGAACATGAAGCTGCCCAAGGACATCGTCTCGCGCCGCGTTCACCTGATGAAAGCGGAAGGCGTTTCCTTCGCAGTGAATACCGAGGCCGGTCCCGAAGCGCTGGAAGCGTTCAACGCCGTGGTCCTCTGCGGCGGCGCCCGGAAGCCGCGTTCCCTGAACGCCGCGCATACGGACGCGCGGGGCGTGTGCTTCGCCGTGGATTATCTGACCGAGGCGACGAAGGCCGTCCTGTCCGGCGGGTCCCCGGGCGTTTCCGCAAAAGGCAAACACGTCGTCGTGGTGGGCGGGGGCGACACGGGCAACGACTGCGTGGGCACCGCGCTCCGGCAAAACTGCGCCTCCGTGACCCAATTGGAGATCATGCCCGCCCCGCCCGCCCAAAGGACGAGGCAGAACCCCTGGCCCGAATGGCCCCGCGTCCTCCGGACGGATTACGGGCAGACGGAAGCCATCGCCCTCAGGGGCAGTGATCCGCGTCTGTATGAAACCACGGTTCAAGACATCCGGGTCAATGACCGGAACGAAATCACCTCGCTGACCGTCGTGCGCCTGGCCAAAGGCCCCGACGGAAAGGCCGCGCCCGTTCCGGGCACGGAAAGGACCATTCCCTGCGAACTGATGCTGATCGCCGCGGGCTTTGTGGGCTGTGAGGAAGAGACGCTGCGACGTTTTTCCCTGACCGCCGAC
>CAMJXZ010000201.1 GCA_946409855.1 uncultured Clostridia bacterium
CATACCCTCGTTGCGGAAAACACGGCCGATTTCGTAGACCCGCTCAAACCCGCCGACGATCAGGCGCTTCAGATGCAGCTCCAGCGCAATGCGGAGGTACATGTCGATGTCCAGCGTGTTGTGATGCGTGATAAAGGGGCGGGCGGACGCGCCGCCGGCCTGGGTGTGCAGGACAGGTGTTTCCACTTCCAGGAAACCGCGGTTCTCCAAAAACGCGCGGATCGCGCTGATCACCTTGCTGCGCTTGATGAAGGTATCCCGCACTTCCGGGTTGACGATCATGTCCAGATAACGCTGGCGGTAGCGCAGGTCCTGATCCTGCAGGCCGTGGAACTTTTCGGGCAGGGGCTTGAGGCATTTGGACAGAAGGGTCACCGACTGGGCGTGCACGGAGACCTCCCCGGTCTGGGTCCTGAAGACGAAGCCGGTGATGCCCAGGATGTCGCCCAGGTCGAAGGTCTTGAAGGCGGCGTATTCGTCCGTGCCGACGTCGTCCCTGCGGACGTAGATCTGGATCTCGCCCTGGCCGTCCAGCACGTGGGCGAAGGAGGCCTTGCCCATGATGCGGCGGCTCATCATGCGGCCGGCGATGGACACGGTCTGCCCTTCCAGGGCGTCAAAACCGGAAATGATCCCGGCGCTCTGGTGGGTGACGTCAAAGCGGGTGATGGCGTAGGGGCTGTTCCCGGCGTCGGCCAGCTCCTTGAGCTTCGCCCGGCGGATCTGTTCCTGTTCGGAAAGAGAGGGCGCGGCCTTGGCGGGCGCTTCTTTGATGTTCTGATCCTGCATAGCGGTTCCCTTCTGATTAGACGGTCTTCTCGATCTTTTCCACGGTGAAGACGGCTTCCACGTCGTCGGGCAGGAGGACGGCGGCTTCGTCGCCCACGTGCTTGCCCAGCAGCGCTTTGCCCAAGGCGGACTCGTTGGAGATCTGCCCCTTGGCGGGGTTGCTTTCCCGGGCGCCGACGATCTTGAAGGTGTCCTTCTCGCCGGGCATGTAGAGGTCCTCATCCGAGCAGGACTTGCAGGAAACGGTGACGGTGGTGCCGATGCTGACGTGGTCGGTGCGGATCTCGCTCTCGTCCACGACGATGGCGGTGGCGATGGTCTGCTGCAGCTCGGCAATCTCCGCTTCCAGCTTGGACTGCTCGTTCTTGGCGGCGTCATACTCGGCGTTCTCGCTCAGGTCGCCGAAACCGCGGGCGATGCGGATCTGCTCGGCCACTTCGGGACGGCGCACGCTCTCCAGATAGGCCAGCTGCTCTTCCAGCTTCTTCATCCCTTCGGGAGAGACGATCGTGCGGGGGGCATTGGATTCATCCATGTGAAAAACTCCTTTCGTAATGAAAAAAGGCGCAATGCCTTGACTTGACAGAAAAAATGAAAACCCGGACGGGACATAACTGCCCCGCCCTGGAGAAAGATTATACAACGGATCCGCCCGTTTTGCAACGGTGAAAACAAGAAAAAAAGGACGATTTCGACAGAAATGGGGAGGATTTACACATCCGGAAGGGGGATGGGGATGGGAAAACGTCAGGTATCAGGATAATGACAATGACCTCATCCGTCAGCTTCGCTGACATCACCGGGGCCTGCCGGCCCGTTGTTCGGTGAAAACTGTCCACCGGACAGTTTTCCGGGCCCTCACAACCCCCAGCGGGGAAGGCTTTCATCCGGCCTTTGCCTGCTGAAACTGCCGGGAATTTCTTAAGTCCATGCAAATCGATCCAAAAGCCTTCCCCTATGGGGAAGGTGGACCGCGTAAGCGGGCCGGATGAGGTTATAAGACACTATCTGTTCAGCCGGATCAGCGCCGGTGTTTTCTCGCTGCAAATGCGCCGGATGCCGCTGAACCATCATCTTCCGGTACGCTGTCCCTGAACGCTGTCAGGATCTTTCCTGATCAATCATCCCATCCCGGAAACAAACCGGCGGAATCGGTCAGCCGTTCCGGGCCCCCATCAGCTCATCCATCCCGTATACGCCGGGCTTCCGGCCCATCAGGAACTCCGCCGCCCGGAGCGCGCCGTTTGCGAAGATCGCGCGGCTCTGGGCGTGGTGGGAAATGGTGACGACCTCGTCGTGGAGGAAGAAATCAATCTCATGGTCGCCGCAGACGGTGCCGCCCCGGACGGAGTGGACGCCGATCTCCCCGGCGGCGCGCCGGGTATGGAGCCCCTGCCGGCCGTATTGGAAACGGGTGTCCGCGTCCGCCAGCACCCGCAGCAGGGCTTCCGCCGTACCGCTGGGGGCGTCTTCCTTGCGGTTGTGATGCTTTTCGATCAGCTCCACATCCGCGTCCGGAAGCAGTTGTTTGGCCAGGGCGGCGATCTTCTTGAGGACATAAACGCCCTCGCTCATGTTGGCGCTGACAAACAGGGGGATCGTTTCCGAAGCCTCCCGGATCATGGCGTTTTCCTGGTCGCCGTAGCCGGTGGAGCAGAGCACGCAGGGGAGCCGGTGCGCTTTGGCGTAGGCCAGCAGCCCGGGCAGCGCGGAGGGACGGGAAAAATCGACGATCACATCCGCCTGTTCCCGGATGTCATCGCTGAAGCTTCCGTATACCGGGAACGGGGCGGCGCTGCCGGATGCGGCGAAGTCCACCCCCGCGGCGATCTCAAAGCCCGCCTCCGGGGCAAGCGCGGCGACCTGGCGGCCCATGTGGCCCAGGGCCCCGCATAACAGGATCTTTTTCATGCGCGCACCTCCAGTCCGAGACGGATAAGCTCCCGGCGAAGCGGCTCCGCGGTTTCTCCGGAAATGGGCAGAAGGGGCAGACGCAGCTCGTTTTCGCACAGGCCCATCATATGCATTGCGGCCTTGATGGGAATGGGGCTGACCTGACTGAACAAAAGCCGGATCAGGGGCAGGTACCTGAGCTGCAGCTGCTTAGCCTTCGCCGTGTCGCCCTGCTCCCAGGCGTCCGTCATGGCGGAAACGGCTTGGGGGACGGCGTTGCTCAGCACGGAAATGACGCCCGCGGCGCCCAGGGAAAGCATGGGCACCGTCACCTCGTCCGACCCGCAGAACAGGGGCAGATCCTCCCCGCAGGCGGCCGCCAGGTCGCCCGCGCGGGCGATGTCGCCGCCGGCTTCCTTGAGGCCGATGACGGCGGGATGCGCGCTCAGGGCCTTCGCCGTCTCCAGCGAAACGGCCATGCCGGTGCGGGAGGGGACGCTGTAGAGGATCAGCGGCAGCGGGCTCTCGTCCGCGATCAGGCGGTAGTGGGCCAGCAGGCCCTCCTGGGTGGTCTTGTTGTAATAAGGGGTCACGCAGAGCTGGGCGTCGGCCCCCAGGGCCTTCGCAAGGGAGGCCCGGGCGATCACGTCCCGGGTGTTGTTGCCGCCGGTGCCGGCGATGACGGGCACACGGCCGCGGACGATTTGAACGGTGCGGCGGATGACGGCCTGCCATTCCTCCAGAGAGAGGGTGGCCGGCTCGCCCGTGGTGCCGCAGGGCACCAGGGCGCGGATGCCGCCCGCCAGCTGGCTTTCGACCAGCGCTTCCAGGGCGTTATAATCCACTTCCCCGTTTTTCATCGGGGTGATCAGAGCGGTGGCCGCTCCGGTAAACAGCGGTGTTTTGATAGGATCGCCTTCCTTCGGTATCGGTCGGCAGCCGGTATACGGCCGGGCTGCTTTTACAGCGGGGTTACTTGTGCCGGATCTCGCCGGTGGCGCAGAGGAGCTCGGCGCTCAGCACGCCGCCGCCGGCCGCGCCGCGCAGGGTGTTGTGGGACAGGCTGACGAAGCGGTAATCAAAGATCCGGTCCTCGCGCAGGCGGCCCACGGTGACGCCCATGCCGCGCTCAAAATCCCGGTCCAGCCGGGCCTGGGGACGGTCGGCCTCCTGCATGTATTTGACGAAGGGCGCCGGGGCGCTGGGCAGCTTGAGCTGCTGGGGATAAGTGACCCAGTTTTCCCAGGCGGCGAGCATCTCTTCGATGGAGGGCTTTTTCGTGAACTGCACGCTGACGGCGGCGGTGTGGCCGTCCTGTACGGGCACTCGCAGGCACTGGGCGCTGATCACCGGCGCGGCGGCGTTCACCACGGCGGAGGCGTCCGCGTTCAGGCTGCCCCAGATTTTGAGAGGTTCCTGCTCGCTCTTTTCTTCCTCCCCGCCGATGTAGGGGATCACGTTGTCCAGGATGTCGGGGAAGGTCTTAAACGTCTTCCCGGCGCCGCTGATGGCCTGGTAGGTGCAGACCATGATCTTCTCGATCCCGTAAGAGAGAAAAGGTGTCAGAGCGGGGACGTAGCTCTGGATGGAGCAGTTGGGCTTGACGGCGATGAACCCGCGCTGGGTGCACAGACGCTTTTTCTGCGCGGGGATGACGGCGGTGTGGCCGTAATTGATCTCAGGGATCAGCATCGGCACGTCGGGCAGGCCCCGGCAGGCGCTGTTGTTGCTGACGATTGGCGTCTCCGCCTTGGCGTAGGCTTCCTCCAGCGCGCGGGTCGCTTCCTTGGTGGCGGCGATGGCGCAGAAGGCGAAATCGATCTGGGAAGCGACGGCGTCCACGTTTTCGGCGTCCTGCACCACCATGGACCGGACGGCTTCCGGGATCGGCTCCGTCATGGCCCAGCGGCTGCCGACGGCTTCTTCATATGTTTTGCCCGCGCTGCGGCCGCTGGCGGCCAGCACGGCGATCTCAAACCAGGGATGATTGTGCAGGAGGGTAATAAAACGCTGACCGACCATGCCGGTCGCGCCGATGACGCCGACTTTGTATTTCTGCATGAAATGTACCTCGTTTCTGAAACGTTTTTGCCGCGGAAAAACGGTCAAGGGGGATTATAGCACGGGGAAAGCGGGATAGACAAGTATTTTTGATGTATTGGAATATCTTATGGAATCATCGGGGGAATGGACGGAAAGGGGACGGCCCGGACAGACAGGATCCGCCTGCTTACTGCCCCAGGGCCGCGGCCGCCGCGGCGTCCACCCAGACGGCCGGCCTGGCCCCGACGCCCAGAAAATCGTACAAATCAAGCCGGGACGGGGTGAACTTGTCCGCTTCCACCGTCCAGGCATATACATTGCCGTTGCCGATGCGGGTGAAGGAACGGAGGAAATAGTAGTAATTCCCCTTGCCGCCCCATGACTTTACGTCCTGCGCGTCCGCGTAGGCGGTAACGTCTGCTTTCAAAAGACCCTCTGTCAGGTATCGGGACGCTTCCTGATAGCTCAGGGCGAACACGCGGTCCTCCGTGGGGCTGCCGCCGTCCACGCCGTTTTTCGGGTCGCTGGTTTCGACGCCGTTCAGGTTGGTGACGGTCAGCAGGGCCGCCTGTTCCGCTTCGTTAAAGGCGGCGTTCAGGAATGTTTTATTGAGCCATGCCCGGTGGGAGGTTTTCTCCCAGGTCTGCGTGAACGTGCTGCTGCCGTTATGAGAGACGTCGATGATGTACCGGGTGATCAGCAGCGACCGCTGGCCGTCGGAATCGAGCACGATCCATTCAAGCGGCTCCGGCCCGTTATTCGTGCGATTGTCCTGTTCATAGCGGCCCAGGACGACGATGCTGCCGGGGATCATCCATTTCGTCATCCGGAGGCCGGCGAAGCGTTCTTCCTGGAGCAGCTCGGGAACCGACGGCCGGCCCTCCGGCGCGTAATCGGGGATCGAGTTCAGAATCAGGAAGGCGCTTTGGGTGTTCCCGGCGCTGTCCTCGGAAAGGGCATGGAGATACCGGGTCAGACGGATCTGTTCCGTGTCCTCCAGGACGGCGAAAAGATCCTCCGCCTCCTGCCACCGGTTTTGCGCCCGGCAGGATTCGGCCCGCGCGCGGAAGATGCCGTCCCACCGCTGGGGCGCGTCCAGATAATCCCCCGCCGTTTTGAAGGCCGCCGCGGCGTCGTCTTCGTCTCCCGACGCGAGCAGGGCTTCCGCCCGCTGATAATAGATGGCGCTGATGCGGTCCTTGGCGTCCCTGTAACCGCCCGCCTGCCGGAAAGCGGAAATCGCGCCGTCCTCTTTTCCCTGGCTCAGCAGCTGCTCGGCCTCTTCGTACCGGAGCGCCAGGATCCTTTCCTTGGCGTCCCCGTAATCGCCCGCTTCGCTGAACCAGTTGGCGGCGGCGTTATAATCTCCCTTCGCCAGACGGGCTTCTCCCTGCTCGTAGCGCAGGGCGTTTGCCTTGTCCCTGCCTTCTTTTCCGGCCTGTTCATAGGCTTTGAGCGCGTCGGAAACGCGGCCCTTTTCTTTGAGCCCGTCGCCGTAAGAGATCCAGGCCTTTGCGGCTTTCTCCCCGCTGTCCCTGAA
>CAMJXZ010000202.1 GCA_946409855.1 uncultured Clostridia bacterium
ACAACGACCTGGCGATCACCGACCATACCCCCGGCTTCGGCAGCGCCGCCAAGTACATCGCCACCTCCGTCAAGGAAATCATCTGCGACGCGATGGGCTTCTCCTACAAGAAAAAGAACGTCACCATCGTGGAGATCATGGGCCGCAACGCGGGCTGGCTGACCGGCGCGTCCGCCCTTTCCCGCAGCGAGGACTGCGAAGGCCCCGACCTGATCTACCTGCCCGAAGTGCCCTTCAACATTGAGAAATTCGTGGATGAAGTCAAGCAGCTTCTGGAAAAGAAGGACGTCGTGGTCGTCACCGTTTCCGAAGGCATCAAGACCGAGGAAGGCAAGTACGTCTGCGAATACGCCTCCGCTTCCTCCTCCACCGACGCCTTCGGCCACATCCAGATGACCGGCACCGCCGTGTATCTGGCTTCCGTCATCAAGAACGAGCTGGGCTGCAAGACCCGCGCCGTCGAGCTTTCCACCCTGCAGCGCGCCGCGGCGCACTTGGCCAGCCGGGTTGACGTGGACGAAGCGTTCAACGTGGGCGGCGCGACCGTGAAGGCCGCCGACGAAGGCTCCACCGGCGTGATGGTGGTCATCGACCGCGTATCCGACGATCCCTACCAGGCCGCCACCGGCGTCTATGACGTGCACCGCATCGCCAACGACGAAAAGGTCGTGCCGCGCAAGTGGATCAACAAGGAAGGCAACTACGTGACCGAGGCGTTCCTCGATTACGTCCGTCCCCTGATCAAGGGCCATTACAACCCCATGATGGTGGAAGGCCTGCCCCGTCACCTGAACATCCACACCAGGAACTACGACTGGAACGACAAATAATCAGGGTTCAAGCCCGCCATAAGCAAAGCCCGCTCCCAGGAGCGGGCTTTGCTTATGCAATCGGCCATTTTCGGACTCGGCGCATCCTGTCAAAGACGCGGATTTCCGTACCGTTTTCCGGAAGGGCGGCAGCCGCGCTTTATGCCCTGCCGAAGCGGTACATGCCGATGGCGGCGGCGATGGCCAGGTTGAGCGAATCGATATCGCCGCTGTGCTCGATCCGCACCGGCGTGCCCACACGGGAAAAATCCGGCGGGAGCCCGGCGCCTTCGTTGCCGAAGATCAGACAGAAAGGCCGGGGCGGCGGGGCGGCCAGCGCTTCTTCCAGGGTGACCGAACCGTCCAGCATGAAGGGGTAAGCCGCGTGGCCGGGGAATTCCGCCCGGTAGCTTTCAAAATCCGGGTATTCCCGGACGCGCAGGCTGAACAGCGCCCCCATGGAGGAGCGGACCACGTGGGGCTGGAACACGTCCGCGCAGGGCTGGATCAGCGCGATGTCCAGGTAGGAAAGGCCCAGCGCCGTCCGCAGGATGGTGCCCAGGTTGCCGGCGTCCGACGGATGGTGCAGCACGATGTGCCGGGCCTGCCCGTCCAGGGACGCCTGCCTTTTTTCAAAGACGGCGGCGGCGTAGCAGTTGCCCTTCCCGGACAGGCGGGCCAGCGCCTTGTCCGCCGTTTCCACCCGGATCTGCTTTTCCCGGCAGACCCGGATCAGCGTCTGCACCCCTTCGGAATCCTCCGTCTGGGAGCTGACCAGCATCCGCCGCACCAGCTGCGGCGCCTTCAGCGCTGCCTCCATGGACGGGAAAATCCCCGGCGCGTAGGAATAATCAAGCTTTCGGTCATAGGGACTGAGGGACGGCATAGCAACCTCCGAATCATTGGATCACGCGGTTTCCGCGCGGCGCGGGGCGCCTTTCCTTACTGTTCCGGACGAACGTCCAGCAGGCGCCGGAGCAGCGCCTTCGCCATCGCCTTTCCGGTGTTCCCCACCTCGGCCTCCGGGCCGACGCAGGAGGGACAGCCTTTTTCGCACGGGCAGTCGCTGACGATCTTCATGCAGTTCATGAGCAGCAATTCCCGCATGTGGAAGGCCTTTTCGGCCAGGCCCACGCCGCCGGGGCAGTTGTCATACAGGATCAGCGTCGGCTTCTGGGTAAAGGTGCATTTGACCTGATAGCACACGGCGATATCATGGGGCGAGCACATAAGGTTGAGCGGCGCGGCGATGCGCAGCAGGTTCGAAATGGCCAGCATGCCGTTCTGCAGGTCGTCCTTGCCGTACGCAGCGGCGATCTCGTCCGGCACCGTCCACCACAGGGCCGTGGTGTGCATCTCCGTCTCCGGCAGCATGACCGGGCCGTAGCCCAGGTTTTCGCCGGTGTCAAAGCGCATCTTCTTGAACATGCGCACCCGGGCGGTCACGTTGATCTCCCCGAAGGACGCGTCCGGCCGTTCGTCCAGCACGTCCAGCAGGCTCAGGCTCACGTTCAGGTCCGCGTCGGTGTAATAATCCACGTCCACCCGGCGGATGAAGGCCTTGCAGGCGTCAAAGTCCAGCTTTTCCACCTGGTAGGTCGTCCCCTCGTGGAGGTAAATGGCGTTCTCGTGCAGGAGCATGGGCACGGTGAAGCGGTCCATTTCCCCCACCATGCGGGTATGGGCCGGGTCGGTCACGTCCATGATCAGGAAATTCTCCGTCATGGCGGTGCGCAGGGAAATCTCGCTGGCGGGGAAATCCTCCTCCGACCAGTGGTAGGTATCCCCCACGTGGCGCAGGAAGCTGCTGTCCGTCAGGTAGGAAAGCATTTCGTCGCTCCCCGCGGCGTTCCCGAAGGTCTCCCCGTCGTGGAAGGGCAGCTCGTAGGCCGAGCATTTCATGTGGTTGAGCAGGATATAGATGTTGTCCGGGTTCAGCAGGGCGTTTTCCGGGCTGGCGCCGAAGAAATAATCCGGATGGGTGACGATGAACTGGTCCAGCGCCGTGGAAGAAGCCACCAGCACCGTCAGGCTGACCCCGAAGCGCCGGCCGGCCCGCCCGGCCTCCTGCCAGGTGGAGGCGATGGTGCCCGGGTACCCGCACATCACGCAGGCCTCCAGGGAACCGATGTCGATGCCCAGCTCCAGCGCGTTGGTGGAGACCACCGCGTCGATCCGCCCGGCGCGCAGGCCCTGCTCGATCTCCCGCCGTTCGGAGGGCAGGTAGCCGCCCCGGTAGCCCCGCACCCGGCCGGAATTGCCGACCGGGTCTTTGACCAGCTCCTTGAGCTGGCGGGTCAGCACCTCCACCTGCAGGCGGCTCTTGCCGAAGACGATCGTCCGCACCCCGTTCCGGACCAGCATGGAGGCGATTCTCCGCGCTTCCGGCAGGACGCCCCGGCGGATGCCCAGCTGGCGGTTGACCACCGGCGGGTTATAAAAAATCACATGCTTTTCCCCGGAAGGAGAGCCGTTCCGGTCGATTTTGACGACCGGCCTGCCGATCAGCGTCCGCGCCAGCTCCTCCGGGTTTTCAATGGTGGCCGAGCAGAGGATGAAGCGCGGGTCGCTGCCGTAAAACCGGCACAGGCGGATCAGCCGCCTGAGCACGTTGGCCAGGTTGCTGCCGAAAACGCCGCGGTAGGTATGGATCTCGTCGATGACGATGTAGCGCAGGTTTTCAAACAGCTTGACCCACTTGGTATGATGGGGCAGGATGCCGGAATGCAGCATGTCCGGGTTGGTCACCACCACATGGCCTGCCTGACGGACGGCGCGGCGGGCGGCGGCGGGGGTGTCGCCGTCGTAGGTGAAGGTCTTGATATCCGCGCCGATCAGCTCGATCAGCTCGTACAGCTCGCTCACCTGGTCGGCCGAAAGGGCCTTGGTGGGAAACAGGTACAGGGCCCGGGCGTCCGGGTTTTTCAGGATCTCGTTGAGTACCGGCAGGTTGTAGCACAGCGTCTTGCCGGAGGCCGTGGGCGTGACGATCACCACGTCCTTTCCTTCCCGGATGGCGGAAAAGGCGTCCGCCTGGTGGACGTACAGCTGCGACACATGATGCCGGTTCAGGGCGGGAATGATCCGCCCGTCCAGCCCTTCCGGGAACGGGGCGTACACCGCCTCCCGCTTGGGAATGGTCTTCCAGCAGGTGACGTTCTCCATGAAGGATTCATCCTGGCGCAGATAATCCAGCAATTGCGAAAGATTCATAGGCTGTCCTCAAATATCCTGGATTTCCAGGCTGTCGGGTTCAGGAGTCTCATCCGCCGGACGGGGCAGGTCGGTCAGGGAGCGGAGGCCGAAGTGGGACAAAAACCGGTCCGTCGTCCCGTAGAGGATCGGGCGGCCCACGACGTCCTTGCGCCCCACGTCCTCGATCAGGCCTTTTTTCATCAGCGACTGGACGGAATAATCGCACTTGACCCCGCGGATCTGTTCCATCTCCAGTTTTGTGACCGGCTGGCGGTAGGCGACGATGGCCAGCGTCTCCAGCGCGGACTGGGACAGGGACTGCTTCTGCACCGGCTGGAGCAGCTTTTCGATGTAGGGCGCGAACTCCCGCCGGGTGGACAGCTGCACATGCTCCCCGAAGCGTTTGAGGACGATGCCCCGGTTCTGCGCGGCGTATACCCGCTCCATCTCGTCCAGCGCTTCCATCAGCTGATAAGGAGGCAGCTCCAGCGCCCGGGCCAGGTCATTGACGGGGACCGGCTCCCCGGCGACAAACAGCATGGCCTCCACGATCGGGCCGATTTCCTTAATCTCCATCTTCTTCGGTGCCTTCCTCGTTCAATTCGTCCGGGTCCGGGGTATGCGGGGTGATGACGATCTCCCCGTAGGTGCCCGTCTGGCTGGCGCGGGCCCGGCCCGCCTTCAGAAGCTCCAGCATCGCCAGGAAGGTGGAAACCACCTCGTCCCGGGTGGGGTTTTCCGAAAACAGGCGCTCAAAAGCCACCGGCCCCGCTTTCAGCATGCGCAGGATATGGGTCATGCAGCGGGATACGGAAAACGCGTCCCGGATGATCCGCCGCTGCACGGGCACCGTTTCCTCGCTGTCCCGGATGCGGGCCAGCACCCGGGCGAAGGCGGCGGTCAGCCCTTCCAGCGTCAGGTTGTCCAGCTCGTAGGTTGGCGGCGGGAGGGGAAATTCCTCCGGCAGCTTTTCGTACATGGAAGCGGCGGCCTTTTCAAACTGCTGCATCTCCGCGGCCAGGGTCTTGAGCTGACGGTATTCCTCCAGCTGGCGGATGAGGGCTTTCTCCGGGTCCTCCTCATCCTCCTCCCCTTCCTTGGGCGGCCTGGGCAGGAGGGCGCGGGACTTGATCTCCACCAGCGTGGCGGCCATCGCCAGGAAGCCGGAAGCGTCGTCCATGTCCAGGTCCGGCGCGCTGCGCACGTACTCGATGTACTGGCTGGTGACCTCGGAGACAAAGATGTCCTTGATGTCCACCTTGGCTTTGCTGATCAGGAACAGCAGCATGTCCAGCGGGCCGTCAAACTGGCTCAGGTGCAGGGAAAATGCCATATCGTCGGAGGCTCCTCATTTAAATAACAGGGAGAAAAAGAATTCGATGACCGGGTTCCACACGGCGTTCATCAGGATACCCAGCAGCCGGCCCACCACATTGGTGAACACCAGCAGCGCGATCAGCACGATCTGGAAAATCCGGAACAGCTCGGGGTTCAGGCGCAGCCGCCCCTTGAGGATCGTGTCGTTCAGCACGTGATAGCCGTCCAGCGGCGGGATCGGCAGAAGGTTGAACAGCGCCAGGCCCAGGTTCAGGCTGGCGAAATGGCGGAAAAACAGGAACAGGTAATGCGCGGTCAGCGCGCCCGTTCCGGCTTTCCGGGCATACGCGAGCTCCGACAGGGCGTATATGGAATCATACCCCACGTTCTGCACGAAGACCCGGGCGGTCAGCGCCATGAAAAACGCGCTCAGCAGGAACAGGATCAGGTTCATCGTGATGCCGGCCAGGGAGACCAGCAGATCGTCCCGCCGGTAATGGCGGAAATTGTTCGGATTCACGGGAACGGGCTTGGCGTAGCCCACGCCCACCAGCAGCATCATCGTGGTGCCGATCGGGTCCAGATGGTGGGAGGGATTCAGGGACAGGCGGCCCAGCATCTTGGCCGTCGGGTCGCCGCACCACAGCGCCATGTACCCGTGGGAAATCTCGTGCAGGATCAGCGCGCCCAGCAGGGACACGATCTGGATCACCATCACGATGAATCCGTTGCCCGGATCCGCCCGGATGGCGCTGATCCAGGAAAAAAGCATGGAATTGGAGAACAAAGAAGAAATCATAGAAACCTCCGGTGTAACTGTTCAATTCCCTTACATAAGGATAAAACACGCATCGGTCTGCGGAGGGGGTGATCAGGGGGAAACCTCCCCCTGATTGTAATCCGCAGCGGCGGCATGTACGCCGCGAGGAGCATTTTT
>CAMJXZ010000203.1 GCA_946409855.1 uncultured Clostridia bacterium
CGGACGAAGAAAACGATCACGGACGAGAACGATGTGGTCACTGTTACTGAATATACACTTCACGGCAAGAACATCGTACATCTGACGAGGGGCACTCAGAGCCTGCATTTCTTCTATGACAGCCAGGATAGACCGTCCATCGTGGAATGGAACAACGGGAGCACCACGAACAGATACGCCTATGTGTATAACCTGCAGGGCGATGTCATTGCGCTGGTGAACAGTGCCGGGACAAAAGTGGTCAACTATACCTATGACGCCTGGGGCAAACCGCTGAGCAAGACGGGCACACTGGCGGGCACTCTGGGCACACTGAACCCGTTCCGATATCGGGGATATGTGTATGATGAGGAGATTGACTTCTATTACCTGAGGAGCCGGTATTATAATGCGAACCGGGGAAGGTTCATTAATGCGGATAGTGTGTTTGATGGGGCGAATTTGTTTGTTTATTGTAATAATAATCATGTAAATTTTCATGATCCAGATGGAAACACTATCAGTTCGACTAAAGAATTATGTTGTTTGAATGATACATCTTGCGGAGGAAGCGGTGGATGCAGTGCAGTAGTATTTGGATTGCTAACAGAAACTAGTATACTTTTAGCGGATCTCTTTCAATCAAGAGTAGAAATTCTTGATGTTGTAACTTCCGCAACACCTGTTGAAGCTGATAATATTAAATCTCCAAAGGATGGTACATATTATCTGTATTATCTTGTAGGACCGACCATTACTTTGCCGTATTATGGGATAACTAATGATCCAAAAAGAAGGCGAGGCGAGCATCGTATCAGAAGAGGTGATGAAAATATCAAACTTTTCGTTATCCATGTTTTCCCAACAAAAGAAGAAGCGAGGGTTGCTGAAACTGTTATCATTGCGGCTTACACAAAAGAATATATGGAAAATTCCATTTTTAGCATTGCGGCATACAGAATTCGAAACGGTTCGTTTGATAACTATATAAATAATGTTTGGTACAATTTAACAGATGCTGCACATGATCTATTCACAATAAAATGAAAAAACTATTTTAAAGGGTGAAATATAGATGGGAACATGGGGTACAGGATTATACTCGAGCGACGTGGCATGTGATGTCCGGGATGATTACAGAGAAATGCTGGTCTATCATTATACGCATGAAGATGCGGTAAAGGAAATTATAAAAATTCATGCGTTAAAAGAAGATGACCCATATGATGCAGCGGGATGGTTCGCCCTGGCGGACTGTGCCTGGAAGTACGGACATCTGGACGATGAGCTGAAGACATTTGTGATGAGGCTGATCGATGAAAATGTTGAGGATGAGCTTTGGGACACGCCATCCGATAAACGGAAGCGAAAGGCGCAGCTGTCCAAACTTTATGAGAAGCTCCAGCATCCTCCGGAAAAAATCAGCAAGCCTACCGCGTTTCTGCCGCATAAATGCAACCTCTGGCAGGAGGGTGACCTGCTTGCACTAAAAATGCTGAATGGTGAATTTGTTGATGAATACATGGTTATCCTGATCGTTAAAAAAGCAATGGAAAGATATTCCCGGTTCGCCCAGGATACAGACCTGGTTCCGGAATACTACTATGTGATTACAACTTATCATGACAAACAGCTTCCTGTTACGGAGGATTTTCAGCAGCAAGTGCAAATTTATGTAAACGACGATATTGACCCCATATTTTTTCCCAAACCTTTGCGTGCAACCTATAGGACACTGATTGATAAGTATACTTGCCAGTCTATATTTAATGGTTATGATTTGGGAAAAAAAGAACAGAAGATGTTTTCAAAGATCGGAAATATAGGTTCCGATTTAGTTTCCAAAATCCAAAGTGAAATTATGAATTCCTACTTAGGCAACCCTCATCCTAAAGTTTTGGGCGAAACATTTGAAAAATTAATGAAGCAGAATCATATTATTACCTATGAGACACACTGAGAAAAAGTGACCGATCCGAGCGGGCAGGAGGTGAACAGCCAGTACGATTGAATGCGCAGGCTGACAAAGGCATCCACGATGCTGAACAGCCAGGAGGTGAAAACGGAAAGCACATTTGATGCCGTAAAGGGGAATCTGACGACTGTCAAGCACAACACCACGGCAGCAGCAAGCGGGGATGTCACCTACACCTTCGGGTACGATGCCCTGGGCCGTCAGACGGCAGTCACCGCAGGCACCGGAGCAGATGCGCATGTCCTGAGCACGACGGAATACGACGCGCTTGTCCGGCGGTCTGTCCTGCGTCCGCCGGGGAAGCTTTAAAAAATCGGAAAGAATACGCCTTTTTCCCGGCTGCGCAATTGCGCGCCGGGTTTATTTGTGGTATCATTGTTTTATCCCTGCCCGCGGCGCGGCCGGACGGGCGGGGGAAAGAAGCCCGGGGGCGGGAAAGCGCCCGGGGGCCGGCCGGACGCCGGCGGGAAAGGAAAGGGGTATCGCGCCCATGAGGGATTTAAAGCGGGACATCGCCGCGCAGCTGAAGCAAACGATCATGACGGTTTATCCGGCCGCGGAGGGCCTGCCGGAGGATCTGTCCGGCCTGCTGGAAGTGCCGCCGGACCCGCAGATGGGGGATTACGCGTTCCCCTGCTTCAAACTTTCCCGGAGCCTGCGCAAGGCCCCGCCAGTGATCGCGCAGAGCCTTGAGGCCGCTTTTGACGCGCCGGAGACCGCCCGCGCCGAATGCGCCGGGGGGTACCTGAACTTTTTCCTGAACCGGGGCAATTTCGCGCAGAGCACCCTCAAAGCCGTGCTGGACGCGAAGGGCCGCTGGGGCGCCGGCACGGAAGGCGAAGGGAAGACCATCTGCCTGGACTATTCGTCCATCAACATCGCCAAGCGGTTCCATATCGGCCACCTGTCCACCACGGTGCTGGGGAACAGCCTCAGGAAGATCTTTGACTTCCTGGGCTACAAAACCGTGTCCATCAACCACTTGGGGGACTGGGGCACGCAGTTCGGCAAGATGATCGCCGCCTACAAGCACTGGGGCGACAAAGAGACCGTCGAAAAGGGCGGCGTGGACGAGATGACGCGCCTGTACGTCCGCTTCAACCAGGAGGCCGCCGAAAACCCGGCGCTGGAGGCAGAGGGCCGGGCCTGGTTCAAAAAGATTGAGGACGGCGACGAGGAAGCGCTGACCATCTTCAAATGGTTCAAGGACGTGACGCTCAAGGACGCGATGCGCGTTTACGACATCCTGGGCGTCCGTTTCGACAGCTACGCCGGGGAAAGCTTTTACGCCGACAAGACCGCCGCGGTGGTGGAAGAACTGGAACAGAAGGGCCTGCTCAGGGATTCCGAGGGCGCGAAGATCGTCGACCTGGAGGAATACGGCATGCCGCCCATGCTGATCTTAAAGAGCGACGGGGCGACGTTGTACCATACCCGGGACCTGGCGGCGGCCCTGTACCGCATGAACACCTATCATTTCGACCAGTGCCTGTACGTGGTGGCCTACCAGCAGGACCTGCATTTCCGCCAGCTGTTCAAGGTGCTGGAGCTGATGGGCTATGACTGGGCGGCCACCCGGATGAAGCACGTGGCCTTCGGCATGGTCTCCTACGAGGGGCAGGCGCTGTCCACCCGCAAGGGCGTGATGATCTATCTGGACGAGCTGCTGACCCGCGCGCAGGAAAAGGCGCTGGAGATCATCAACGAAAAATCCCCGAACCTGCCTGACAAGGAAGAGGTCGCCCGGCAGGTGGGCGTGGGCGCGGTGGTGTATTCCACCCTGCAGAACGGCCGCATCAAGGACATCGATTTCTGGTGGGACCGGGCGCTCAATTTCGACGGGGAGACCGGCCCGTACGTGCAGTACACCTGCGCGCGCTGCGGGTCCGTGCTGCGCAGGAGCGGGGATCTGCAGAACGCGGCGCCCGATTACGCCGCGCTGGACAACGACGAGGCGCAGCAGCTGCTCCTGCTTTTGTCCCGCTTCCCCGAAGCGGTGCGGGACGCGGCGAACAAGTACGAGCCGTATCTGATCAACCGCGCGGTGACGGACCTGGCCAAGGCGTACAACAAGTTCTATTATGAGCACCGCGTGCTGGACGAGAGCGATCCCGCCGGCACGAAGGCCCGCCTGGAGCTGACGCAGGCCGTGCAGGAAGTGATCCGCACCGGGCTTTCGCTGCTGGGCATCGAAGCGCCGGAAAGGATGTAAGACCAGGCCGCGGAGTATTTCGGAAGGCCGGCTGAAGGTTTTTGTTCCCGGGGAGGAAAGAATATGCGTTTTACCAAAATGCAGGGCATCGGCAACGATTTTATCCTGGTCAACTGTTTTGAGGAAGATATCGAGGATCCGTCCCGGCTGGCCATCCAGATGTGCCGGCACCACTACGGGGTCGGCGCGGACGGGCTGGTGCTGATCGAGCCGGCGGACGGCGCGGATGTGGGCATGCGCATCTTCAACGCCGACGGCAGCGAATCGGAGATGTGCGGCAACGCCGCCCGCTGCATCGGCCGCTACATGTACGAGCGCGGGCTGACGGACAAAAAGGAGCTGTCCCTTTTGACCCGGGGCGGCATCCGGCAGCTGTGGCTGACGACGGACGGGGAAACGGTGGTCAACGTCCGGGTGGACATGGGTTCCCCCGAACTGTCCCCCCGCCTGATTCCCGTGGATTTGCCCGGGGAAATCGTGCTGCGGCACCGGCTGCAGATGATGGGGCAGACGCTGTTTCTGACCTGCGTCAACATGGGCAACCCCCACGCCGTGATTTTTGTGCGGGATCCGGAGGTCATCGACCTGCCGGTGCTGGGGCCGATGATCGAGCATCATCCCCTCTTCCCCCGCAGGATCAACGTGGAGTTTGTCCGGGCCATCAACCGGGACGTGCTGCAGATGCGCGTGTGGGAGCGCGGCGCGGGGGAAACCCTGGCCTGCGGCACCGGCGCGTGCGCCGCGCTGGTGGCCGGCGTGCTGACCGGCACCTGCGACCGGTCCGTGCAGGTGAAGCTGCCCGGCGGCAACCTGACGCTGCAGTGGAACGCGGCGGATAACCACGTCTATATGTCCGGCGGCGCGGAGTTTGTCTACGACGGCGTCTGGAGCAACGAATAAGGAGGCCCACGATGAGAATCAACCCGTATATCGCGCGCATGAACAAGGCCTATCTGTTTGCGGAGATCGCCCAGCGGGTCAAAGATTATCAGGCCGCGCATCCCGGTCAGGAGCTGATCCGGCTGGGCATCGGCGACGTCACCCGCCCGCTGACGCCCCATGTGGCGAAGGCGTTTGCGGACAGCGCCCTGGCGATGGGCACAAAGGAAGGGTTCCGCGGCTATCCGCCGTACGAGGGCTATGATTTTCTGCTGGACGCCATCATTGAAAACGAGTACGCCCCCCTGGGCGTCCGGCTGAACCGGAAGGAGATCTTTGTGTCCGACGGGGCCAAGACGGATACCGGCGCCGTGCAGGAGCTGTTCGGGCCGGATGTCCGCGTGGCCGTGACCGACCCGGTCTACCCGGTTTATGTGGATTCCAACGCGATGGCGGGCCGTCTGGGCTTCCAGGAAAACGGCGCGTACCCGGGGCTTATAACCCTGCCCTGCACGCCGGAAAACGGCTTTGCGCCGGCGCTGCCCCAGACGGGCGTGGACGTGCTGTACCTGTGCAGCCCCAACAACCCCACGGGCACGGCGCTGACGTATGAGCAGCTGGCCCCCATCGTCCGCTGGGCGAACGAAACGGGCGCGCTGATCGTCTTTGACGCGGCGTACAAGGCATACATCACCGAAAAGAACGTGCCCCACAGCATCTTTGAAATCGAAGGAGCGCGGACCTGCGCCGTCGAGTGCTGCTCCTTCTCCAAGAACGCGGGCTTTACCGGGGTGCGCTGCGCCTATACGGTGATCCCGGAAGAGCTCATGGGCTTCGACGGGGACCGGCCGGTATCCGTCGGCGCCCTGTGGCGCCGCCGGGGGGAGAGCAAGAACAACGGCGTCTCCTACCCGGTGCAGTGTGCCGCGGCCGCCGCGCTGGACGAAACCGGCCGGGCGGAAACGGCGGGCCTGGTCCGCGGGTATCTGGAAAACGCCGCGGTGATCCGCCAGGGGCTGCAAAAGGCGGGCTTTACCGTCTACGGCGGGGTCAATTCCCCCTATATCTGGCTGAAAACGCCGGCGGGCATGACCTCCTGGGCCTTCTTTGACGCGCTGCTTTCCCGGGCGCAGGTCGTGGGCACGCCGGGCGCGGGCTTCGGCGCGGCCGGCGAAGGCTATTTCCGCCTGACCGCCTTCAACA
>CAMJXZ010000204.1 GCA_946409855.1 uncultured Clostridia bacterium
CTGTCAGGCGGACGGTCACATGATCGTGATCCGTCCAGCCAAATACGCGAATGGCCTTTTCCCGGCACAGCACGGCGCCCGGGCCGAATAAAGCAGAAAGTTTCAGCATACCTGTACCCATCCTTGTCAGATCATTTTTGTTCCTGGAGTTTATCCTTTACCATGGTCAGGGCGATCCGCTTCTTTTTTTCGTCGACGCTGACCACCCAAACCCTGACGATATCGCCCACTTTCACCACGTCGGACGGATGTTTCACAAAGCGGTCGGACAGCCTGGAGATATGCACCAGCCCGTCCTGATGAACGCCGATATCCACAAAGGCACCGAAGTCGATCACGTTCCGGACCGTACCCGTCAGTTCCATGCCCGGCGTCAGATCCTCCATGCTCAGCACATCCGTCCTGAGCACGGGCTTTGGCAGGCTGTCCCGCGGGTCGCGGCCGGGCTTCCGCAGTTCGGCCAGAATGTCCTTTAAGGTCGGAAGCCCTATGCCGAGTTCCTCCGTCAGCCGGGAAAGGCCGTATGCTTCCGCTTTTTCGGAAATGCCGGGCAGGCCGCCGGTTTTGAGATCCCCGGCGCTGAACCCGAGCGCTTTCAGGAGCGCCTTGGCCGCGTCGTAGCTTTCCGGGTGAACGGCGGTATTGTCCAGTTCGTTTTTGCTGTCCATGACGCGGAGGAAACCGGCGCATTGCTCGAACGCCCGCGGCCCCAGCTTCGGCACTTTTTTGAGCGCCGCCCGGGAGGAAATACCGTTTTCTTCCCGATACGCCACGATGTTTTTGGCCAGCGCCGGGCCGATCCCCGCCACATGGGAAAGAAGCTCCGCCGAGGCCGTGGAGACTTCCACACCGACGCTGTTGACGCACTGCTCCACGACGCCGTCCAGCGCTTTGGACAGTTCGTTCTGCTTGAGATCGTGCTGGTACTGTCCGACGCCGATGGCCTTTGGATCGATTTTGACAAGTTCCGCCAGGGGGTCCTGCATCCGGCGGGCGATGGATACCGCGCTGCGCTGGGTCACATCAAAGTCCGGGAATTCCTCCGCCGCCAGCTTGCTGGCCGAATACACGCTGGCGCCGGCCTCGCTGACGATGACATACGCCACCCCGGGGAGCTCCGGCAGAAGGGAAGCGATGAACTGCTCGCTTTCCCGGGAAGCGGTCCCGTTCCCGATGGCGATGGCGGTCACATGGTATTTCCTGACAAAATCCCTGATCAGCTTCGCGGAGGCTTTTTTGGCCGCTTCCTGCCCAGGCAGGGTAAAATGCCCGACGCCGGTGTCCAGCACCTTGCCGTTCTCATCGACCACGGCGAGTTTGCACCCGGTCCGGAAACCGGGATCCACCCCCAGGGTCACCTTTCCTTTAATGGGCGGCTGCATCAGAAGCTGATGCAGGTTATCGGAAAAAACCCTGATGGCCTGCACGTTGGCCCGGTCCGTCAGATCGGAACGGATTTCCCTTTCCAGGGAAGGGAAAAGCAGCCGGTCCCACGCGTCCTCACAGGCTGTGCCGACCTCCAGCGCCGCCGGGCAGGCGGAGCGTACATAAGCCGCTTTGACTTCCCGGACCGCTTTTTCATCCGGCAGCTCCAGGGCTACTTTCAGAAAGCCTTCCTTTTCTCCCCGGTTCATCGCCAGCACACGGTGCGCCGCGATGGTCCGGACGGGCTCCCGGAAATCGTAATAGTTGCTGTAAACGCTGTCTTCCTCTTTGTTCTGACTGCTTGCCAGAACGCCTTCCCGCATGAGCAGCATGCGGAGCGTTTTGCGCAGATTCGCGTCGTCGCTGACGATTTCGGCAATGATATCCCGGGCCCCGGCCAGCGCCGCTTCCGCGTCCGGCACTTCCTTTTCGGGCGAAACAAAGCGGGCGGCTTCCTTCAGCGGATCGCCTTTTTCCGGCTGAAGGAGCAGCCACTGCGCCAGCGGCTCCAGCCCGCGCTCTTTGGCGATGGTCGCCCTGGTGCGCCGCTTGGGCCGGTACGGCCTGTAGAGATCCTCCAGCTCGGACAGGGTGACGGCGTTTTTCAGCTGCTTTTTGAGTTCCTCATTCAGGACACCCAGCTCTTCCATGGCTTTTTCGATTTCCATACGCCGCTTGTCCAGGTTCCGCAGATATTCCAGCCGGTCGGCCAGTTCCCGCAGAAGCTGGTCGTCCAGGGAACCGGTCGCTTCCTTCCGGTAACGGGCGATGAACGGGATGGTGTTCCCGGCGTCCAGCAGTGTGATCACCGCCTGCACCTGCTCCGGTCTGAGTGAAAATTCTTTTGCCAGCAAAACGGTAAACGGATCCATGATGCCTCCTCGTCCGACGGCGGCCGCGCGGCGGGCCGGCCGGTCTGATACATGCGTTTGTCCTTGTACGGGGTTTTATCGCCTGACACGGATCGGACAAGAGTTTACCGGAAAAACGGGAAAAATGCAATCAGAAAAAAAGCGGCTTGATAACGTCCTCCTTGCATCCCTTTGCCGGAAAGCATAATAATTGTAAAAAATTTTATCCGGCCGCTCATTGTTTGCGAGCAAAAATATCTGTGCAGACAGATAAAAACGAAGCGATGACCCGTATGCGGAGAAAACAATTCTTCGCCCGCTTCATTGACGAAAAACGTGTTTCGTAATAAAATCCAATTGTTCTATTCTGTTCTTTGGGAGAAACGCGAATGCGGTATTTCAGACTCAAACCGGCCGGCTTCCTTTCCGCTGTGCTTTGTCTGGTTTTGTTCTTTGCTCAGGCTTCGGCTGCCGATGATATGATTTTTTCTCTCCGCTTTTCCGACGGAACGGTGCTCACGCCGGAAACGGCGGACCAGCTGCCGGACGTATACTGGCTGCAAGTTCCAGCCGGTACGGACCTAAATCACGTCGTGCTGCTGATCAGCGCGAAGCCGGGGGAGTACTGGACCCCTCAAAGCGGTACGGCGGTTTCCTTTCCGGACGCCGGTTTTTCCCTGACCCAGGCCGCTTTTGTACCCGTTCAGTGCCTGGACGGTCAGAACCGTCCGGTCAGAACGGTCCGTCTGTACGTGTCCACCAAAGCCGACCTCCGTACCGCGGCCGCGGCTGTTTCCGATGAAATCCTGGACGCCGGCGCAAAGCTGAACCGGGAAACGCAGATCCTTGACCGCAGCGGCAGCCCGCACGCGCTGGCGGGTACATTGGCGGCAGGTACGCAGGTCCGCGTGACCGGGAGAAGGACGGCCGGTCAGACAGTCCTGTACCGGATCGATCTGAACGGGGAAAATACCTATCTGCCGCAGGAAGCGCTGACCTTTTCCGAAGAAAACGCTGTGCCGGCAGACATGTCCGGAGCGGACGCCGTGGAAGCAATGAACCGGGACGGCTTTTACTATGCCGTGACGCTGTATGAAACGGGGATCCGCTCCGGCAAAGGAAACAACGACAAAAACCTGCTGGGCAGAGCCGGGAAAAATGTACTGATGATTGTTTTTTCCCGTGTCCTGGACGATGACGGGAAACTGCTTGACCTTATATTCTGCCCGCAGATGAATCTGTTTGGCTACGTCCACGATTCACAGCTCAAAAGCCTGACGGAAGAAGAAGCAAACGCCATGTTTGCGCCGGATGCCGCCCCGACTGATCAGGGCAATGAATTTCAGGAGGCCGTCTTCCGGAAAGAAGCCGCTCTCTATTCTTATCCGGACAGGAACAGCGCCGTGCTGGAAACTGCCGCCGCCGGTGAATCCGTATTTCTCTATACGCAGATCACCGCCGCGGAAGGCGCGTGGTACCTGGCGCAGAAAGGGGACGTGCTCGGATATGCCGCGCAGGAGGATATCCTGATATCGCTTAATCCGAACGCGGCGTCCGCAGGCCCGGTAACGCAGCGCGACAATCCGGCGCTGGTGTCCAGATACGCCGCGGTCAGCGTGTCCGAGCTGCTGGTATACGCATCGCCTTCCCTGAATGCCGCCTGTATCGGCAGGCTTCCGTCCGGTGAACTGATGACGATCCGGGAAGAAGAAATCAGCGCGGAAGGAATGGACTGGTATCACATCGGCACGGCGGATCTGGACGGCTATGTGCTGCGGGACCAGACGGAACGGCTGCTGATCGACTCCTATCTGCTGACGCGAACGAAACGGGAAGAGGAGTGAATAAACGCAGATGCGACAAAGCAAAAAGTGTATCCTGATCCTGCTTTTTCTGTGCCTGGTTCTTTTGCCTTCGGCGTCGTCCGGCGAAGGGAACATAGCGGAAGCATACGGCCTGGATCTGGATCTTTATCTTTCTTACCTTGATTTTAACGGGGAAGAACAGAATGTATTTCCCGCTCCCGCCGGCGCCGACGGAGAGACGATCGTCCTGTGGGGCCTGCTGCCGGACCCGACCGTGGAAGAAGTCACCCTGCACATCAATGACATCAACGGCCTGTATACCTTCAGCCCGGATGAAGGAGCCGACCTGCAGGTGATCGACGCGGGGGAAACCCTGCAGGGGACCCCGCTTTGCGAAATCACCGCGCTTTCCATGGACGGGGAGACGGTCCTGATCCGGGTTTACCTGTCCCAGTCCGTGGCGGAGCCCCTGCCTGAAAAGGAGAACGATTCCGCCGCTCAGCAGCACGGATCGGTCCAGATCGTTGTACATTTCGTCGATACAGACGGCAGGCAGATCGCGCCCGACCGCATTGAAACCGTCTGGACAGGGCGGCTGGACGTGATTTACGCCGATACGATTGACGGCTATACGAGAACGGGCGATGTCGCCAAAACGATCCAGCTCGCGCCGGGGACCACGGAAGCGGAGGACATCACCTTTGTCTACACGGCGGATGAGCCGGAAGAAATCCCGCCGGAACCGGCGGACGCGCAGATCAGCATCGAGTACCTGGATGAAGACGGAAACCGTCTGGCGGACGATACTTTCATGATCTGCCCCGGCGGCATGACCACGGAGGTGATTCCGGAGGCGGGCCACGTGCCGGAAAACTATGTGCTGACGGATGAGCAGCCCCAGTCTGTCTTCGTTGATTTTGACGGGCCGCACCCCAAAACGGTTTCCTTTCATTACGCGTATCAGGCGCCCGCAGAAAAAAAGCAGATCCGCGTGATTACAGAATATGTGGACAGGAACGGCCAGCCCCTGGCCCCCGCGCAGGAGGCCTTTTACGCCGAAGGCGAAACCGTTGTGATCACCGCGTCCCCGGAAGGGCTGGACGCTTCGGTCTGGGTACCGGACGGAGACACGGAGCGCGTGATCGTGGCCGCCGATGAGGGCGGGCAGACGCAGGTCGTTTCCTTCGTTTATGTTTCCGCCGTTTTCGGACAGAACGAAGCCGTTCCGGCCTCCGGAACAGAGGAACCGCAGCAGACCCCGACCCCGGGCGCCGCGCCGGTGGTCAAACTGATCCAGGTGATTTATTCCTACGAAAACGATATCTACGGCTATTCCGGCAGCAAATCGGAGCCCGTTTCCGAAGGGGAAACCCTGCTGTTTGCCGAAGAGCCGAAGCCCGGGTATCAGCTGGAAGGAGAAGACGCGCAGCTGGTAACGGTTTTCCCCGACGGCACGACCGACCCGGAAACGGTCGTTTTCCATTATACCCGCATCCCGGACCAGACAAAGCCGCCCGCCGTGCAGACCACGATCCCGGTCTATTACCTGGATGAAAGCGGCATGAACGTCGCCGCGCCAACGCTGGAAACCGTTTATGAAGGGACGCAGACCATCTACGCGAATCCGACCGACCTGAAAGACGGATACGACCTGATCACCGGCCCGCAGGAAGTCGTCTGTCAGGCGGACGGCACGCTGATCCCGGACCAGCTGGTATTTATTTATCGCTCCGCCAGCGTTCAGGAAGAACCGGAAGCGGACGGGATGAACGATTTTTCCCTGCAGCCCTACAGCGGATACGCCCGGGCGCTGAGAACGGTGAACCTCCGTTCTTACCCCGACCAGTCGGACAGCACCAACATCATCGCCACCGTGACGCGGGATGATCTGATCGTGCTGGAGGGAATCACCAGCTATAAATCCTATACCTGGTTCTATGTGTCCGTGAACGGCCGGAAAGGGTATATGGCCCAGAGCGTGATCCAGGAACTGTCCGACAGCGAGGCCGCTTTCATCCGCTCTTCCGGTGTCCGTCCGGAAGACGGCGAGCCGGAACAGGCCGACGGGGAAAGCGGGATCATCGAACGGTGGGGGAAGACGAGAACCAGCGTCAAGTTCCGTTCCTCGCCCGGCG
>CAMJXZ010000205.1 GCA_946409855.1 uncultured Clostridia bacterium
TGCCCATCGGGATCTCGACCAGGCCGGTGTTGTTGATCTTGCCGCCCAGCGCGAACACCTTGGTGCCCTTGGACTTCTCGGTGCCCATGGAAGAGAACCAGGCAGCACCCTTCAGGATGATCTGCGGGATGTTCGCGTAGGTTTCCACGTTGTTGAGCATGGTCGGCTGGCCGAAGAGGCCCTTGACGGCCGGGAACGGAGGACGGGGACGGGGCTCGCCGCGGTGGCCTTCGATGGAGGTCATCAGAGCGGTTTCTTCGCCGCAGACGAAAGCGCCGGCGCCCAGACGGATGTGCAGATCGAAATCAAAGCCGGTTTCGAAAATGTTCTTGCCCAGCAGGCCGTATTCCTTCGCCTGGCCGATGGCGACCTTCAGGCGCTTGACGGCGATGGGATATTCGGCGCGGACATAGATGTAGCCTTCGGAAGCGCCGATGGCGTAACCGGCGATGGCCATGGCCTCAATGACGCTGTGCGGATCGCCTTCCAGGATGGAACGGTCCATGAAAGCGCCGGGGTCTCCTTCGTCGGCGTTGCAGGCGACGTACTTCTGCTTGCCCAGGGAACCGTCGCCGTAGGCGAACTTCCACTTCAGACCCGTGGGGAAACCGCCGCCGCCGCGGCCGCGCAGACCGGAAGCGAGGACTTCTTCGATGACCTGTTCGCGGGTCATGGCGGTCAGCGCCTTTTCCAGCGCCCGGTAGCCGTCAAACGCGATGTACTCATCGATGTTTTCCGGGTCGATCACGCCGCAGTTCCGGAGCGCGATACGGGTCTGGTTCTTGTAGAAGCCGATTTCTTCCAGCGTCTTGTTGGCGTTCTGCTCGTGGGTGCCGTGATCCGTGTACACCAGGTGCTCGACCTTGCGGCCCTTGAGCAGGTGTTCGGACACGATCTCATCGACGTTCTCTTCTTTGATGCGGCTGTAGAAGGTGCCTTCCGGATACACGATCACGACCGGGCCGGCTTCGCACAGGCCGAAGCAGCCGGTGCGGATGACCTTGACTTCTTTGTCCAGGCCGTTTTCCTTGATCTTTTCGTTAAAGCGTTCGATCAGTTTGGCAGAGCCGGAGGAAGAACAGCCGGTGCCGCCGCAGACCAACACATGTGAGCGATAAATCTCCATCTCAACGTCTCCTTATCGATTGTTACGCTTCGGCAGCGCCAATGGTATATTCTTCCACGGGACGGTTGTTGACAATATGTTCCGCGACGATGCGGGGCACCATGTCGGGCTTGACATGGACGTAGGTCGTTTTGGTGCCGTCCGGCGTGATGACATCCACCATGGGCTCCAGGCGGCACATGCCGATGCAGCCGGTCTGGGAAATGGTCACATGCTGCAGGCCGCGCTTGTCAACCTCTTCCATGAAAGCGTGCATGACGGGGCGGGCGCCGGCGGCGATGCCGCAGGTAGCCATGCCGACGACGACACGGGTCAGTTCAGACTTTTCTTCCCGACGGAGATTGATCTTCTCCATGGTCGCCTTTCTGATTTGTTCCAATTCAGCCAGTGATTTCATATTTTAACCTCCCTGAACCCGACCTTTTAAAGTCAGGCATCCTTACGGTACTTGGCGAGAATATCGGGAATCTGCTCGGGGGTCAGCCGGCCGTAGACTTCTTCGTTGATGGTCATGACCGGGGCCAGGCCGCAGGCGCCCAGGCAGCGGGTAGCCTGCAGGGTAAAGCGGCCGTCCGCCGTCGTGGAACCCACCGGAATGCCCAGCAGCTCGGAAAGCTTGTCCAGCACCTTCTGGCTGCCTTTGACGTAGCATGCGGTACCAAGGCATACGCTGATCAGGTATTCGCCCTTGGGATGGAGGGAGAACTGGGAATAGAACGTGGCGACGCCGTACACATCGCTGAGCGTGGTGTGCAGGGCGTTGGCAATATACTTCTGCACATCCATCGGAACACACCCGAAAATTTCCTGCGCTCCCTGCAGAACAGGCATCAGCGCGCCGGGCTCATGGATGTGTTCCTCTATGACACGGTCCAGCGCGTCATATAGCTCCTTGGTATTGGGCATGAGAAGAAGACCTCCTTTAATAATATAACTGCTTCTGATCGCGTGCGGCTCCTGATGGCCGCAGGCACACATTTACACAGCCGGACGCAGAGCCTCGCCTGCATCGGCACATGTACATTTTATTATATCATTTTCATTCGGAAAAAACAAGACAGAATCTGCTCGCAAACCACAATTTCAGGCCTGAAAACACCAAAGAATTTTGCTTCCGGCGCAAACAAATTCCTTTACAGAAAAAGTTTTTTTCATTATAATAGCTTTGTGTGATGATTCCCGTCCGCATCTCATCCGCTCAGCGTTTCCGTTCCGGCTGAGAATCCTTGAACCGGGAGGGGTTTACCTTGAATCAACTGAAGCTGCTGTGCAATCCCGCAGCAGGCAACGGGCTGGCGCTTGAAGTCACCAAAGAGGCGGAAGCGATGCTTTCCGCCAGGGGAATTCCCTATGAACTGCTCGTGTCCCAAAGCCCCGGCCACGCGACGGAGCTCGCCCGGAACGCCGCCCTGTCAGGCGCGGAAACAGTGGCCGCCATTGGCGGGGACGGTACGCTTCTGGAAGTGGCGCAGGGGCTCTGCGATACGAAAACCGCCCTTGGCATCATCCCGGCCGGCACAGGCAATGATTTCATCAAGACGGTGAACATCCCCAAGGACCCGGCCCAGGCGCTGGAAACGATGCTGCAATCCCCCGCCAGACCGACCGATACCGTACGGATCAACGACCGCATGTTCCTGAACGAAACGGGCACCGGCTTTGACGTCATGGTGCTGGATTACGCCGCGAAAGCCAAGAAACACGTCAAGGGCCTGCTGCCGTATCTGTACGGCGTGGTCCGAACCATTTTTCATTATAAGAGCGTCCGGCTGACGCTGTCCGTCGACGGCGGCGAACCTGAGGAAAAGGAGCTGCTGGTCCTCGCCGCCGGGAACGGCCGGTTCATCGGCGGCGGCATCCCCATCGCGCCGGACGCCGTTCCGGACGACGGGCTGCTGGACGTCGTCCTGGTCAATAAAATGAACAAGCTGCGCATGATCGGCGCGCTGGGCTCCCTGCTCAAAGGGAAAATCCTTTCCTTTAAAGAAAGTACCTTCCTGCGCGCCCGGAAGCTCATCATCGCCGGCAAGGGACTTCGCATCAATACGGACGGGGAGATCATCCCCATGGACCAGGCGGAAATCGAAATCCGGCCGGGCTCGCTGCTGGTTCACCGTCCCTGACCGGAGGATAAGCTGAATGATCGGAACAGATTCCCTGACGGTCCGCCCGCTTCTGCCGCAGGAGGTTTCCCAGGCGGCCGATATCTGGAACAGCGTCGTGGAGGACGGCATCGCTTTCCCCCAGACCGAGCCGCTGACTGAGGCGGAAGCCGGTGAATTCTTCCGCGCGCAGACGGAAACCAAGGTCTGCGCGGACAAAAGGGACGGCCGGGTGCTGGGGCTTTATATCCTGCACCCGAATAACGTGGGCCGCTGCGGCCACATCGGCAACGCTTCCTTCGCCGTCCGGAAGGACAGCCGGGGGCTGCACATCGGGGAGATGCTGGTAAAAGACTGTCTGGATACCGCCCGGGAAAAAGGCTTCCGGATCATGCAGTTCAACGCCGTCGTCGCCTCCAACGTCCATGCCCGACACCTGTACGAGCGGCTTGGGTTTGTGACCCTGGGCGTCATTCCCGGAGGCTTCCTCCTTAAAAACGGGACATACGCCGACATCGTCCTGTACTATCATCTGCTGTAAATTTAATCAAGGGAGAACACACGTTGCGGATACTTGGGATCGACCCGGGGCTTGCGACCATGGGCTACGGCATCATCGACTCGGAAGGAAGGAAACCGCGGCTGGTTACCGCCGGCGCCGTCATCACCACGCCGGATATGCGAATGTACGAGCGGCTGCTCAAAATCCATACCGACATCCGGGACCTGATCCGGCTCTATCAGCCTGATGACATCGTCTTTGAGGAACTTTTTTTCGCGAAAAACGTGACCACGGCACTGAACGTGGGCGCCGCCAGAGGCGTCGCCCTCTGCGCTTGCGCGGAGTTTACGGGGAACCTGTACGAATACACCCCCATGCAGATCAAGCAGGCCGTCGTCGGATACGGAAACGCGGACAAGCATCAGGTGCAGCACATGGTCAAGCTGCTTTTGAACCTGCCCGACATCATCCGCCCGGACGACGCGGCGGACGCCGTCGCCGCCGCGCTGACGCATTTCAACACCGGCATGATGAAAACGGAATACCGTATGAAATAGGAGTATCTATGATCGCTTTTCTGGATGGTAAAATCGCCGCCAAAGGACAAAACGAGGTCATCCTGGACGTGAACGGGATCGGCTTTCAGGTCGGCTGCAGCATGAACACGCTGGCCCTCCTGCCGCCCAAAGGCGAAAAGTGCCTGCTCTGGACCTGGATGAGCGTCCGGGACGACGGGGTGGATCTGTTTGGCTTTTCTTCCCAGGAAGAAAAAAGGATGTTCCTGCAGCTGACCGGCATCAGCGGGATCGGCCCGAAGACCGCGCTGCAGATCCTGGGCTGCATGCCGCTGCGCGATCTGACGCTGGCCATCATGACCGGCGACACCGCCGTCCTTTCCCGGGCGCCGGGGATCGGCAAAAAGACCGCCCAGCGCATCGCGCTGGAGCTCAAGGAAAAGGTCACCGAGGCGGACCTGGAAAGCCTGCACATCGAAAAGGCCGTTCCCGCCGCGGAGCTCGTGCAGACGGACGCCGTCAACGAGGCGGTGCAGGCGCTGCTCTCGCTGGGCTATACTTCTTCGGAAGCGGCAAAGGCCGTCAGCAATGTCAGCAAACAAAGCGACGACGCGGGCGAACTGATCCGCCTGGCGCTGCGCGACATGTCGGGGAGGTAAACGATGAGCGAACTGGACAGACTGGTCACATCCGACGCGCGGCGGGAAGACAGCGACATTGAAACGTCGCTTCGCCCCCACACGCTGAAAGATTATATCGGCCAGGAGCAGACAAAAAAGAACCTGCGCATCGCCATCGAGGCGGCCCTGACCCGGCACGACGCGTTGGATCATATCCTGCTGTACGGCCCGCCGGGCCTGGGCAAGACGACGCTGGCGTGCATCATCGCCTCTGAAATGGGCCAGAATATCCGCATCACCAGCGGCCCGGCCATCGACCGGCCCGGGGATCTGGCATCTATCCTGACCAACCTTTCTCAGGGCGACGTGCTGTTCATCGACGAGATCCACCGCCTGTCCCGGGCGGTGGAGGAAGTGCTGTATTCCGCCATGGAGGATTACGCGCTGGATATCATGATCGGCAAAGGGCCGACCGCCCGGTCCATCCGGCTGGATCTGCCCAAGTTCACTCTGGTCGGCGCCACCACAAGGGCCGGCATGCTCTCCGCCCCGCTGCGGGACCGCTTCGGCATCAGCTACCGGCTGGAAATGTACACCCCCCAGGAGCTTTCCCTGATCACCGCCCGTTCCGCCCGCATCCTCAAGGTGGATTTTGAGCAGGAAGGCCTTGACGAGATCGCCAGCCGCAGCCGCGGCACACCCCGGATCGCCAACCGGATGCTCAAGCGCGTCCGGGACTACGCGCAGGTACGCTACGACGGGAGAATCACGTTGGCCGTCGCCAGGGAAGCGCTGGACCTGCTGGACGTTGATCCCCTGGGGCTGGACCGGGTGGACCGGAACGTCATCCTCACGATGATCGATAAGTTCGGCGGCGGGCCGGTGGGGCTGGATACCCTGGCCGCCGCCACCGGTGAAGACGCCGGCACCATCGTCGACGTGTACGAACCCTATCTGCTGCAGCTGGGCTTCCTGATGCGTACCCCGAGGGGCCGCGTACTGACCCCCGCCGCCTACGAACACATGGGACGCGTCTACCCGGGAACGCCGGACATCCCCGACGACACGCCGGAACAGACCAACTTCTTTTAAGGAAGATCCTGATGAAAACATCCGACTTTTATTATGATCTGCCGGAGGAGCTGATCGCGCAGACCCCGGCGGACCCGAGGGACAGCGCGCGCATGCTCGTCTACGACCGGCGGACCGGCAGGACGGAAGACCGCATTTTCCGCGATCTGCCGGAGTATCTTCATCCCAACGACGTCATGGTGATCAACGAGACAAGGGTCATCCCCGCCCGG
>CAMJXZ010000206.1 GCA_946409855.1 uncultured Clostridia bacterium
CTGTGACCCCATCGATGTGAACGATGTGCTCTACCAACTGAGCCATGCGACCATGCGGAAATTCTACGAAGTAACCAGTAGGTACTACCAACTGAGCCATGCGACCTTTGAATAACCTTTTCGGGCTGCCGTTCATTTCAAACGACAGGAGTATATTAGCATAAAGGAGGATGCTTGTCAATACTTTTTCTTGGTCAAGTTTCGGGTTTGGCTTTTCGGCCTGCCTTTTCTGCCTGCCGGATCCGAGGAAAAAAGATCTCTGCTTTTCTGACAGCCGGAGAAAAAGAAGGCTGGAAGGACCAAAGGGGAATGACCGCGCAGCAGTCGGCGGTTTTGCCGGGAACGCTGTCCGAACGAACCGGCGGAGACCAAAGAAGAAAGCTTCCGTGCCCTGCCGGGGATCTCCGGCGGGGCACGGAAACGTGCGGATGTTCGGGGGTGGTATGATTGCGTTTTTTGTAAATATTCGGAATGAACCGTCCCCGGCCGCCGCTGGGCATTAACGTATTCTGGGCCGCGCGGGAGCGGCATGGGTCATTTGCGGATGTGGTAGGTGATTTCGATGCCGTCGATGCTGATGATCAGCCGGAGCGGCTTTTTGCTTTCGATGACGGCGTTGGGCAGCGTGCAGCCGAAAATGTAATGGCCCAGATACATGGGGTCGATGCTGAAATAATCGGAGGCGTTGATGGCCCAGCGGGTATTCTGCCGCTTCTTGTCCGCTTCCAGGTTCGCCCAGGAATACGTCCCGTTGTTGTAGTTGCGCTGGTGGAACCAGCCGTTGTACTCGTATTTGTCGTCAAATACCGCCTTGACGGTGATATTTTCGGTGTATTTTTTCGCGGTCAGCGTAGTGTTCAGGATGTCCGCGTACAGGACGACGTACTCGGCCTCCGCGCCGGACCAGTAATAGTCGTCGGAAGAATAGACGTCGCTCCTGCCGGAACGGTAGAAGCCCAGCCCGTCCACCGTTTCCATGCCGGTCAGCGTCAGGATGCCCCAGCCGTCAATGTCGGCTTCCGTGTTCAGCTTGAGGTCGTCCAGCGAAACGGGCTCCATATCCGCGTCCGGAACGTTGAGGGGCTGCACGCCCATGCCTTCCGCCAGGGCGGCGGAGTATCCCAGCATGAGGGAAAGGACGATCAGAAGAGAGAGCGCTTTTTTCATGATGATATCCTCCTTTTTGAATGTTCATTCTTATAAAACCGTTGGTGTAAAAGGCGTATGTTCTCCGGATACCGGCCGGAATGAATGCCGTTTCTGCTGTTTCTTCCCTCCTTTTCTCTGATTCCGGGGGCCCTATGTTCCATCAAAAGGGGAAGCTGTACAGGGAAAGGGTGATGGCCGGCCGGACACCGTTGTCGGTGACGGTGACCTTATTGTTGCGCTGGTTGTAGATGCCGCCGTGGGCCCCGACAAAGGTACCCCAGGTGGAGGATACGTTCCTGCGCAGCCAGTAGGAGCCGCAGATCCTGCCCTGATACCGGACGCTGTACACGCCGCGGCTGATGGCGTACCGGGTGGGCTCGCAGAGATAATCGCCCCGGAAGTACCGGTACATCTCCTCTTCACTGGGAATAAACACTTCTTCCCAGCTGCTGCCGGCCCGGGTGGGAATGAGGGCTGCACGCTCGCCCGCGCTGAAGGCGGAGGGGATAAACCAGCTGTACAGCCAGCGGTTCAGGCTGGTGTCGTGCCAGGAAACGGTGGCGGTGGAAGTGTGGTACTGCACGCAGTCCAGCAGGTATTTGGATACCGCCGTGCAGGTGCCGGAAGCGGCGTCCACGTCCACCACGATCCAGACGATGGGTTCCGGGCCGTTGGACCGGTTCCCGTCCTGTTCATAGGAACCGAACGTGAATTCCCTGCCCGCATAGACGCTGCCGCCCGCGCAGGCGCTGCAGCCGGTCAGGAGCACAAGCGCCGCAAGGACGGCGAAAAGGCGCTGTTTCATTCAAGAAAACCTCCATAGGTTCTTCCGGCCCCCGGAGCGCGTTTTCTCCCGACGGGCCGAAATAAGGGAAACGAAAACTGCCTGAAGGCGGGATTGCCTGAACCGCCTTCAGGCAGATAACCTGCGCTGATGATTCCGATTTGTATGATGCGCCGCAGGCCGGCGCGGGGGTTAAAGCGCCGCGAGGAACTCCATCAGCTCCATGACGCCCTCATAGGTGCGCTTGATCTTGAGGAGCTGGTTGATCCGCTCGGGAAGTTCCTCGGGAAGCTTCTCCAGGATGGCCGAAAGGTTGGACCAGATGGTCTTGAGCCAGCGGAAGAAGGTGTTGTTGCGGGTGAGGTAGTCCCAGTTGTCGACCAGCCACTGAAGGAGGAGCTTGGCGGTGCCGCTGGCCTTGCCGGCCAAGGCGGCGGCCTTCTCCTTGACGCCGGTCCACTGGTCCTTCGTCCACTCGCTTACGGCGCCGGCGGCCTCCTTGACGTCCTCCACGGCGCCGGAAACCCACTCGGAGACCCTGGAAAGGAAGCCGGTGTCCTGAGGATTCTGCTCGCTCTCGGCAAGTACCGGCTGGATCATCATAAAGCTCATCGTCAGGATGAGAAGAAAAGCGATCGTGCGGTTCATGGTTTTAATCTCCTTTGCTTTTTTTCGGGGGCTGTGCGGTTGATCCGGCTGGTTTGCTGTGCCGCTCGCTTTACCTAACAGCGTCCGCGCCGGATTATCCGCCGGGATGAAAAAAGTTTTTTTACTTTTTTCTGTCCGGTCGTTATCCGATCTTCAGATACTCCAGTTTCAGTTTGGTCAGCTGCCAGCCGATGTCCAGTAATATATTCTCCGTGTCCTGCCGGATTTCCTGCCGGATCATTCTGCGCAGGCAGGAGGAATTGACGGCGGAGAAGGCTTTGCCGGTTCTGACAGAGACGGCGGTGATGTATTTCCGCATGTATTCGGAAAGAATGTCTTCCGCGCTTCTGCGGCGGGCCAGTTCCTCCGCGCACCGGACGATGAAGCGCCTGGGGGAAAGGATCCTGCAGGAAAAGCTGACCCATCCGTCCAGGAATCGGTTCTGATCCAGCGGGATCATTCCGGCCCCGGCGACGCAGCGGACGGAGGCGCTGCTTTGCACCGTGACGATTCCCCGGTCTCCGGTGGGGTCCGGCAGGTAGGTTTCTCCCGGGAGGATCATCCGGATTTCTCCGTCCGCGCAGAGCACGAATCCTTCCTGGCTGTTTTCCAGGCGGATGGTCTGCCGGGGGGCGGAGGGAAGGGGCAGCGTCCGGTAAAGGATGCTTTCGGCGGTACGCATTCCGATCATCGCCTTTCTTAAGGAAGAAATGGGTGCACAGTTGCTTTTTCAAGGGGTTTGTGCTATGATAATGAGCAGGTTTTTGACTGTTTTGTCCGTTTAAACAGACAAATAATTTTTCAACGGATATTTGGTGCCCGACCCTGTTTGGTGAAGTGAGGAATGGTCAGATGAGCGAAACTTTCGGCTCTGCGTCTTTCTACCTGCGGCTTAAAACCGCATGGAGCGGGAATGACCGTGAACAGATGGCTGAACTGCTGGAAGAGCATGTCCGGCGCATCGGCGGGATGTTTCTTCAGAGATCCTCCTTTCATTATTATTCTTACGAAGACCGGGAAGACGCGCTGCAGGACGCCATGCTGTACGTGCTCAGGAACATCGACTCCTTTCTGGCGGATCCAAGGAACGATCCGGCCGCCGGGGGGGAAGCGGCGTATCTGGAGCATGAGAAAAACGGCTGGCTCCGTCGGGTCGTTTTCAACGGGATCAGGCATTCTTCCCAGCGGATTCTGCGGAACAGCCATGAATCCCTGGACCGCCCGGTGGGCGAACAGGAAGACGGCGCGACCCTGGAGAACATCGTTTCCCTGCGTTCCAGGCGGATGGAAGATGAAGTGGTCTGCCGCAGCCAGGCGGAAGAAGCGCTGAAGTCCCTGTTCAGCCTGCCCAACGAACCGGCCACGCTGGCGGTCATCGGGTACATGGTGATGATCGGGGAGCTGGAAAACCGGAAGATCTCTCTGGAAGGGTACGCGGCGTATTTTCAGAAGACCCCGCTGCGCGCGCTGATCAGCCAGATGGACATCCTGCTGAACCGGCATCAGCTGAACCGGAACGTGCTGGCCCCCCTCAGGAAGCGGACGGACGCCCTGCCGGAGGGTGCCGGCATGCCCGAGATCACCGCCAGGAAGCTGGCCAACCGGAAAAACAGCGTTCTTCAGGAACTTCGGAACAGACGAAACGATCCATAGGACTTTCCGTTCAGAAAGGAGGAGATGGATCTTGGAAAACAGGCACATTACACAGGAGGAATGGGCGGCGATTTTCAGCACCCCCGGTCCGTTGGAAAAGAAAGCGTTCGACTGCCGGGCGCTTGCGCATATCGCGTCCTGTCCGGAATGCGCCCTGGTTTACGAAAAAGGCCGGGACGCGCAGGCGGCCGTGCGCCGGTACGCGGCATCCCTGGAGGAAAGCGCGCCGGCAGGCACCCGGGACAGCGCGTACCTTGCTGTCGCTTCCTATGATAACCGCGGGAAGGATCAGGCTGTAAGCGGGGTTTTATCCGTCGATATCGACGTGCAGGACGGCCGGGCGGTCTTTGTGGAAGAGACGCTGGAGACGGCCGGCTTTGCCAACCGGTACGCCATGAATACCGAGGACGGCGCGACCCGGCTGGAGGATGACGGCGGCTCCCTGACGCTGGAAGCGAAGGGATGCAGCCTGCGGGTGTTTTTCTCAGACCCCGGGGTGGAGGCCAGCGTCCGGCTGATCACGGCGGACGGGGACACGCCTCTTCCGCTGGCCGGGGATACCGCGCAGACCGATCTGCCGGACAACGATTACTGCACCCTGGATATCGCATTCAGGGCATGACCTGCTGATTGATCAAGGGAGGGCCGTCCATGCGGATCGGCGTGTTCGAACTGGATTGTGTTTTCCAGCCGCTCTTTGTGCTGGCGCAGGTGCGCAGCAAAAAGGCCAGGCTGCTGCGCGCGATCCATATCAGAAACGTGCGCGGCACAGAAAAGGACTGGCTGCGCCTGCACGCGGAAATCCAGGGGAGGAGCACCCGGAAAAAGGTGGTCCGGGATCTCCGGGTGGGGGATGAGGCCGCCGCCCGGGCGGTGGAAGCCGGCATCCTGGAAGGGCTGGTGCTCCCCGATGATTTTGTCCCCGGGAAATATACGGCCCGGCTGCTCATCAACGACGCCGCGGGGGAGACGGAGATCCTGTTTTCCTTTGAGGTGCTGCCCAGGCAGGTGATTCCGACGGACTTTGTCCGGGCGCCGCTTCTGAGCGCTTATATCAGCACCGACGACGCGCTCAAGGCCTTTGCCTCCCGGGCGGTGGACGGCCAGATCGGCCTGACCGCAAAAGAGACGCTCCGGCTCCTGTACGAGGCGCTTTCAAAACAGGAACTGAGCTATCAGCCCGTCAACCTGACCTGCTACCCGGACTGTCAGGAGATTTCCCGGCTTTCGCATACGCTGAGAACCGGGGGCAGCTGTTCCGACCTGAGCCTGCTTTTCGCGTCCCTTCTGTCCTGCCGCGGGATCCCGCCGGCGCTGATCCTGTTTACGGATCATATGGCGGCCGGCTGCTTTACGGATGATGAGCCGCCCGTGTTTGAAACCCTGGAGGGGAGCGCGGCGATCCTGTCCCTCCTGGAAACGGGGAAGCTGGCGGCGGTCGAGTGCACGGCGGTCTGCCGGTATCTGCAGGCGGACGAGGAGGAAGCGGCCGGAAAGCTCCTTCGCCGGCTGCGCACCGGGGTGCCCTGCGTGCTGATCAATGTGCGCCAGGTCCTGGCCAACGGCACGGCGGCCCGTCTGCCGGACGAGTGGGCCGGCACGGCGCCCTGCCCGGGCTGCGGATATCCCTGCCCGCCGGACGGCGGCGGCGAGGGGATCCTCTGCCCCGCGTGCGGCAGGCGGTTTATCCCGGGCGGATCGGAAAACGCGCCGCCGGCCCGTCCGGACGGCGAAGGGGAGGAAATCGTCTCCTACAGCGCCATGATCCAGTATGGGCTGGCCCGGGGGAACGCGTACGTGATCCATATGCTGGTGGCGGATGAAAAAACGGTCCGCGTCGCGCCGTCCTGGCAGGGGCATACGGTGCGCGCCGTCGGTCCCCGTGCCTTTTTGAACGGGACGGCG
>CAMJXZ010000207.1 GCA_946409855.1 uncultured Clostridia bacterium
CTTATCCGAAACCATATGATGAAAGTCTCATGGATCAAAGCAGGTGTTGAATCGGTATATGGCATAAAACGAATTTGCTTGATTATCCCCTCCAGATTTGCTATAATGATCCTGCCAAGCGTGGCAACACTTTGGCAACACAAAGTCAGATAGCCCATCCCAAACGATGGAATATGACGAATGTGGATAATGTGAGCTAAATGAGCCCAGCAAAATCGCTTAAAATGGCTTTGCCAGAAGCGAGTGGGAATAAAGGCTGAAATCCGGAAACCCGCGTAAAATAAGGGTTTCCGGGCTGTCCAGCCCCCGCGTGGCAGCAATTTGGCAATAAATCCACATTAACGAAAATGAGGGGCTGTTGCACAACTCCGACAACAGAAAAGGAGCTATCGACCACTGAGGAAGTGGAAGAAAGCTCCTTTTTGCTGTAGAATGTATCTGCAATGAAAACACTGCAACAAGAAGAGTATAATTACCATTCAACAAGGATGTCAACAGCTGAAATTGGAAATAAGCGAAGGACGGGTATACAAAGCGGAAAAGGAAGAAATCTATCGGCAGGTAAACGCCCGGCTTGATTCCCGGTCATCCTGACCCCAGCGCGCGGCCGGGACTTGGGACACGCAGGAGGGGGCTTATACTGATGTACACCTGATCCGTACATATCAGCGGCGGTGCTGTGACGTCTCTGTGTCCGTGCTCCTCACCGCGCCTTTGGATTTCGCATCGCCTGTCATCCGTCCGCCCGGCAGGCCTCGTACAGGGTGAGCATCGTCTGCATGGTCGCTTCGCAGGAGGCGGGGTCGTTCGGGTAGGGCGCTTTGGTTTGGACGCAGCGGTAGAAATCGGCGATGCAGGCCTTGTGCCCGGCGCCCCAGTAGGAGCGGCCCAGGGCGGTGCCCATCGGGCAGGGGATCTCCTTCCTTTCGCCGTCCCGCAGGACGGTCAGCACGTCTCCTTCCAGCCGGAGGACGGCCCCTTCCAGGTGCAGCTCCAGCAGCACCGGGGCGTCCTGGCTGTAGGCGTTGGAGGCGTACAGGAGGGCCGGGACGTCCCCCCTGCGCAGATAGATCTCCGCCGTGTCTTCCACCTCAACGGCGTCCCGCAGGCGATGATTGCGCATTGCGGCTTCGGCCCGGTCCGGCATGCCGAGGAAGCCGATCATCAGGTCCAGGGTGTGGATGGCCTGGTTGATCAGCGCTCCGCCGCCCTCCGTGGCCCAGCGGCCCTTCCAGGGGGAGGCGGCGTAGTATTCCGCCGTGCGGTTCCAGGTGACGAAGGCCCGGATGCCGCGGAGCGGGCCGTATTCGTTCCGGGCGATCAGGTCCCTGCACAGGGCGACGCCAGGATGATAACGGTTCTGGAAGCAGACGCCCACCGGCGTAAGCGACGCCGCCTGTTTGACCTGTGCCCAGCCTTCCCGGTCGATGGCCGGGGGCTTTTCGGTGAACACGGCGATGCCGCGGCGCGCCGCTTCCGCCGCCATCACCGGATGCAGGTAATGGGGCGTGCACAGGTGCACGGCGTCCGGATGTTCCCTGTCCAGCATGGACAGCCAGTCGGTATACGCGGCGCAGCCATAGCGCGACGCCCGCTCCGGGATAAGGTCCGCGCAGGCGATCAGCTGCGTATCCTCCAGTTCCTCAAGCACCTGGGCATGCACCGCGGAGATGCTGCCGCAGCCGATGATTGCGACCCGGTACATGACGATTCCTCCTGATGAATCAGATTTGTTCGATCCGTTCCTGTTCAAGTGAAGCTGTATGAATCAGGATGCGGGTTGGTTTTCGCAAGGGGATGGGGGAGCGCTTGCGGATGGAAACGGCGGTATCGCGCCGGAGGCGTGACGGATGAGGCGATTGCCTCAGATCCTTCCGGTCCGTTATCCGGCCGGTTCCGCTCCTCCCCGCTTGTTTACAGCCCGGCCACCCGGACGGCCTGGGCCTCCGCCTGCAGGCACAGCTCCGCCGCCTTGAAGGCGTGGGCCTGGGTCATGGCGGTTTCCGTGCGGTTCAGGCAGTCCAGGATCAGGGCGCCGAAGAAGGGGTAGCCTGTGACGCCGGTGGCGTTCACGTATTTTTCCCCCTTGCCGTTGACCAGGAAGACGTGGTTGCCGTCCACGGTGCCGGCGGCGAGGTTGATGTATTTGCGGATCTCGATGAAGCCCTCCGTCCCCAGGATGAAGGTGCGGCCGTCGCCCCAGGTGCGCAGCCCGTCCGGGTTGAACCAGTCCACCCGAAAATAGTTGGTGGAGCCGTTTTTCCCGACGATGGAGCAGTCCCCGAAGTCCTCCAGTTCCGGGTATTCGGGATGGGCGTAGTTGCCGATGCGGGCCAGCTGCACCGCGGCGTCCTCCTCCCCGGCGAAATGCAGATACTGCTCGATCTGGTGGGAGCCGATGTCGCACAGGATCCCGCCGTACTTTTCCCGTTCAAAGAACCATTTGGGCCGCCCCGCCGCGCCCAGGCGGTGGGGGCCGAAGCCGGTCACGCTGATCACCCGGCCGATCTCGCCGGCGTCCACCATGTACCCGGCCAGGATGGCGCCTTCCACGTGCAGCCGTTCCGAGTAATAGACCATGTATTTCCGCCCGGTTTCCGAAGCGGCTTTTTTTGCGTCCGCCAGCTGTTCCAGGGTGGTGAAGGGCGCCTTGTCCACGAAATAATCCTTGCCGGCCCGCATTACCCGGACGCCCAGGGGCCCGCGCTCGCTGGTGACGTTGGAGGAGCAGACCATCCGGGTCTCCCCGTCGGACAGGATCTGGTCCAGACTTTGAGCGGGCCGGGCCTGGGGATAAGCTTTGAGGAAGGCTTCGACCTTTTTGGGATCGGGATCGTACACGTATTTGATCGTGCCGCCCGCTTCGGTCAGCCCGTTGCACATGCCGTAGATGTGGCCGTGGTCGATGTGAGCGGCGGAAAAGACGAACTCTCCCGGCCGGACCACGGGTTCCGGTTTGCCCTGGGGCGCGTAATGCATGCCGTCTGATACGTTCATCTGCTTATTTCTCCTTTTCTCCAAGATCGCTGCCGAAGGTCAGCGTGCCTGCCTGCTCCATGACGGAAGCGGTTTTATCGTAGAAGTGGGGCACATGGGCGCGGATGCCCTGGACGGTGTAGAAGGGGTCGTCTTTGGAAAGGGGCAGCTCCGCCGGCTGACGGGTGGCGCCCGCCTTGTAGATGGCGGTGATCAGCTCGATGGTGCGCCGGCCGTCCTCCCCGGTGATGGCGGGCTGGGTGCCCGTTTCGATGGCGGTCAGCACATTGTCCAGCTGGCCGGCGTGGTGCTCATACCGAAGCGGCGGCAGGGAAGCAAGGTACGCGGCCGCCTGCTTTTCAAAGGCCTCGTCCGGCGTTTTCAGCGGGAAGCCGTTGGGCTGGGGAATGGAAGCGAACACGCCGTAGGGCGCGGAGATCCGGGCCTTTTCGCACTGGAAGACCAGCTTCTGGTCCTCCCCGTGGTGGACCACCGAGGCGGTCACCGTGGCCAGCGCGCCGGGGTACTCCAGGACGGAGACCGACAGGTCCTCCACCTCCGCGTTGTCGTGGCCGGTATTGGCCAGAACGCTGGTGATCCGCGCGGGCAGGCCCATCATCCATCCCAGCATGTCGATGTGGTGGACGGCATGGTTCAGCGTGCAGCCGCCCCCTTCCTTTTCCCAGGTGCCCCGCCACCACAGGTCGTAGTAGCAGTGGTCCCGCCACCAGAAGCTGTCGATCTCCGCGTGGCGGACGGGACCGGCGATCCCGCTGTCCAGGAGGGTCTTCAGGTCCCGGATGGGCTTGCGGAAGCGGTTCTGGGCGATGATGGAAAGGAGCTTCCCGCTTTCGTCCCGGGCCCGCAGCATGGCGTCGCACTCCTCCAGGGAAGCGGCCATGGGCTTTTCGCACACCACGTTCTTGCCGCTTTTCAGGGCGTTGATGCTGATCTGCGCGTGGACGAAGGGCGGGGTACAGATGTCCACCAGGTCGATGTCCTGCCGGGGCAGGATATCCTGATGGTCCTCATAGGTGTCGCAGGAAAGGCCGAATTCCTCCATGAAGCGCCTGGCCTTGCCCGGAATAATGTCCACCAGCGCCACGACCTGACAGCGGTCCTTCAGCCTCAGATAGGCGTCCATGTGGGCGTGGGCGATGCCGCCCGTTCCAACGATTGCGACCCGGATCATACGGATCCCTCCTTTAATGCTATCTTTTTTCAATCATAACATGAATAAAAAAGCCAGTAAATATGAATTATTGCTTGTTTTATTGCAAAAATTGATTATAATGGAGGGAGAGGTGACCGATGATGACACAGGGCAGAGTATGGGACCGGAGCAACCAGATGCCGCCGGGACGGGAGTTTGAGGCCTATCATTTCGTGGATACCACGGCCCAGCCTGTATTTTACCACAATCATCCGCATTATGAAATCTTTTTTTATCTGCAGGGGCACAGCCGCATCGTGGTGGAGGGGCTGGATTTTCAGCCCGGCCGGGGGGACGTGCTGATCTATCCGCCAGGCATCATGCACCGCAACGTCCATCTGGATACCCTGATCCCCTATGAACGGTTCTATTTCTTTGCCCGGCGGGAATTCCTGCAGTCCGTCAGCGCGCTGGACTACGATATACCGGGCACCATTGAGCAGATGACCCGGAACGACCAGTACTGTTTCCACGTGGAGGAAGAGGATTTAAAGCAGCTGATCATGCTGACCGACCGGGTGATCGAGGCTTCGGAGGACCAGCATCCCGCCGCGAAGCTGATCAACCGCAGCCGGATGACCATCCTGCTGATCCAGGCGCTGTCGATGATGACCAGCCGGGGGATCCAGCCGCAAAGCGAGTACAGCCGGGGGATGAGCCGGCTGATCCAATACATCAATCGGCATGCCATGGAGCCGCTGACGCTGGACGACCTGGCCGGCGCGTTTTACGTCAGCAAGTATTATATCCTCAGGGAATTCAAAAGGTACACCGGGATCACCATCCATCAGTACCTGATCATCCGCCGGGTGCTGATCGCGCAGGAGCTGATCCGTCAGGGGGTCAAGCCCAAGGACGCCGGCGCGCGGTGCGGCTTTTCCGACTATTCCAGCTTCTTCCGGGCGTTCAAGGCCCGCACGGGGGTCTCCCCGGAGCAATACCGGCAGAGCTTCCATCACGGATGATATTGCAAGGGCCGCCGCGGCATGTTCCGCGGCGGCCTTTGGCTGCGGCTGGGGTGGGGGATCATTTCGGGTTTCTTTGATGATTTCCGGGTAACTGTTCAGTTTTTCAGGATGGGGAAAGGGGCGGGCATCTGAAAACACCCGGCCTCAAGATTCTTTGTGGGAGATACGAGCCTGCGGCGCCCGGATCCGGAACCCGTCCCCGGATGACATCCGGGGACGGGATTTTGAATGGGCTGTGCCTGGTCCGGCTGATTTCAGGGGCAGAGGTGACGCACCGGGCAGATCGGAAAGCCCCGGCGCGCAGGGACCTTCGCATTCCCTGCCGGTAAAAGGGGGTGAAGGACGGCAGCCCTTTTTTGCGTTTTGGGGGCTGCTGGCGGATTTGGGCGGGATATTTCCGTATGATCATAAAAACGTTTTTACAATTGTGCAATTTTTGCAATAAAGTCAGCAATTTTAAATATTTACAGCAAATCTGTGTCCTCCTATAATGGAGGCACAAAAACGATCAGGCGCGTCTGTATGAACCCGGGGAGAGGTGAAATCGCATGCAAAAGACGGAGGGAATGCAACAGCCCCAGGCCGTCCGGTATAAACGGCTGAGCCTGCGCAAGGGCTTCCGGAAGTACTGGATGCTGTACGCCATGATGATCATTCCTTTGGCGCAGTACATCATTTTCCGCTACTGTCCGCTGTGGGGCATTCAGGTGGCCTTCAAGGATTACAACCTGTTCAAGGGCATCGCCGGCAGCAAATGGGCGGGCTTCAAGTATTTCCAGGAAGCCTTTGCCACCCAGCAGTTCTGGGACGCGCTCAAAAACACGGTCTGGCTGAACCTGCTGGACCTGGTGTTCGGCTTCCCCATGCCGATCATCCTGGCGATCATGCTGTACGAGATGCGGTCGGTGAAGGTGAAAAAGGTCTACCAGACCCTGATGTACCTGCCGCACTTCCTCAGCTGGATCATCATCGGCGGCATC
>CAMJXZ010000208.1 GCA_946409855.1 uncultured Clostridia bacterium
CCGCGACGGTGAAGGAGCACACGGAGATGCCGCTGGACGTGGTGCGCAGCTCGGGATCTCTGGTGAGGTTGCCGACGATAAACAGCTTGTTCATGATGATTCCCTTTCTTGCGCTTACTCAGCAGGCACTTCGGCGGGAGCTTCCGCTTCGGGCGCTGCTTCGGCGGCCGGCGCGGCTTCCGCGGCGGGCGCAGTGCGGACGGGACGGGGCTTCACGTTGGAGCGCTTTTCCAGCACGCGGATGACCTGATAACGCAGGACAGCATCCATGTTGCCCAGGTTACGCTCGATCTCGCGCGGAACTTCGCCTTCCGCGTTGAAGTTCACCAGAACATACCAGCCCTCGGTCTTGTAATCGATGACATACGCCAGACGGCGCTTGCCCCAATCGTCAACCTTGGTCACCTCACCGCCGTTCTGAGCGATCAGGTCCTGCACGCGGGTGTGGACGGCCTTGCGGGCTTCCTCCTCGATGTCAGGCGTGATGATGTACACCAGTTCGTACTTGTTCATGACTTTCACCTCCTCATGGACTTATGGCGCCGCCTCTGATGGACGGCGCAAGGATGTGCCAATTAGAGATTATAGCGCTTTTTCGGAAAGAATGCAAGCATTATTTTTTGGATTTATGACGATTCTGTGACAAAATTTTTGAAAAATGATGCGCAAACAGTTGCAAATTCGTTATATTCGGGTTATAATGCAAGGTGTGGTTTTGTGCTCTTTCATTATCACATCATGCCGCAGGAGGTTTCATCCATGCCCGCGAAAGAAAACTTCTTCACGCGTTTCAAAAATTCCGCCGTCCAGAAGGTCAACCAGTTCCTTTACGGCGAAAAAGATAACGGCTACAGCTACGGCAGCGGCGCCGTCTACGACGTCCCGCCCTACGAGCCGGAACAGCAGCCTGCCCGGCGCCGCCGCAGCCAGTACCGCGAGGAGCGCTACGAGCAGGAACAGGAAGACCAGCAGATGAACTTCCAGCAGCCGATGCAGGGGTATCAGCAGCCGGTGTACCAGCAGGCGCCTTATCAGCAGGGGCCCTACCAGCAGGCGCCCTACCAGCAGCCCATGTACCAGCAGCCCCCGCAGCAGAACGCCTACCAGCAGCCGGTTAGCCAGTTCTCCGCCCAGGTGGAGGAACAGCGGGCCCGCAGCCCGCAGGCCCAGCAGCCCGACCCGCAGAAGGTCGTTCCCTTCCCCGGCAGCTACACCGGCGAACAGGCCCAGGAAACAAAGCCCGCCAGCGTCCGCGTGATCACCATCCGCGGGTTCAACGACTGCCGCAGCGCCATTTCCTACCTGCGGGCCGGCGAGATCCTGCTGGTGGTGATGGACGGGCTGCAGGACCAGGCCGAGATGCGCCGCTATGTGGACATGCTGGCCGGCGCCTGCTTCTCCCTGTCCGCCTCCATCACGAAGGTTTCCCGGTACGGCTCCTACCTGGCCGCGCCCGGGCAGGTCAGCGTCTGGGCCGACCCGGTCATCAGCCAGATGAACGGCTCTTCCCGCCGCGGCGCCGCCCGCACCGCCCCGCAGCAGAACGCCTACCATTCTTACCAGGGGGATTATCAGCAGTCCGCCTACCAGGGCTACAGCAGCTATCAGGAGGGGGCGCAGCAGCCCGCCTACAGCCAGGCTTCCGCGGAAGAAACGCAGTTCTACGCCCGCCAGCCGCAGCCCACGCCCGAACAGCCCCCTTTTGAGGCGCAGGAGCGCGGCACCGGCTACGCTCCGGATCATGACGCGGAAGCGCTCTGACGCCCTTCCGGCGGCAATATAAAGCATATATTATAGAAGGCATCCGTTCCTTCGCATGAAGCAAAGGGGAGGTGTTGTCGGTGTCCCTGGCCGTTCAGATCATCAAGATTTATACCCTGCTGGTTTTTATCCGCGCGCTGTTGAGCTTTTCCGACCTGCCGCGCTACGCGTGGCGGGATTTGCTGGACCGCATCACGGAACCGCCCGCGATCCTGGGCCGCTCCATCGTCCGCAAGCTGTTTCCTTCCCGCGCTTTTTCCTTTGACATCGGGCCCGTTTCCGGCCTGCTTGTCTGTCTGGTGATCGTTTACGTCCTCAAGATTCTTTTCTGACAAGGAGCTTCTCCCGAACCGATAGGAGGGTCAACCATGGCATTAACCGTTCAGATGATCGAAAACAAGGATTTCAGTCGGGCCGCGATGGGCTACAACCGCAAGGAAGTGGACGAGTTCCTGGATGAGATCTGCGACGAAATGGACCGGCTGCACGAGGAAATCGCCCAGCTGCAGATGCGCCTGAGCAAGGCCGGGCAGACCCAGGTCTTCAAGGCCCCTCCGGGCGCCGTGCCCGCGCCTTCCGCCGCCGCGCCCGCCTTCGTGCCCGCGCCCATCAGCGTGGTCACCGAAGAAGAGCCGGAGGAAGCCGAAGAGGAAGCGCCGGCCGCCAGGCCCGCCCCGGCCCGCAAGGATACCCGTCCTGTCCGGCCCGTCCGTGAAAAGGCCGAACCGGAAGCGCCCGCCCAGCCCGAGCCCAAGGCGGAGCCCGCCCAGACCATCGCGCTGGACGCCGCGAACATCCTGACCAAGGCGCAGCTGGTCTACGACCAGACCGTGGCGGAAGCCAAAAAGCTCTACGACGAAAAGGTGCAGACCGCGCAGGAAGAGGCGGACCGGATCATCCGGGACGCCAAGGATTCCCTGGCCAGCCAGAACCAGCGCCTGAGCGCGGAAAAGGCCGAGCTGGAAAAGAGCATCTCCACCCTGCGCACCTCCGCCGCCGATTACCGCACCCGCCTGCAGGCCCTGCTTACGGGCCAGCAGAAAGTGCTGGATGATTCCGCGGATCTGTTTGAGGACTGATTTCTTTCAGAAACATCATCCGAAGCCCGTGTTTGTCCGGAAACGCCGGAAAAACGCGGGCTTTGTTTTTTCCTTCCGCGTTCCCTTCTGCCGGTGTTCAAAGGGCCGCTTCCGCGGGCCCGGGGCGCCGGCGGATCTTTTTTTGCAAAATTTCGCGGACCCGGCGGATAAACGCGCGGAAGTGATGTTCTGTAAAGTGTAAAACACATCGGAAAGGACGGCGTGATCATGGAACGGCGGCACCGAAGATACAAACCCGCGGAACAACCCCGGGTCCTGACCGGCACGGATCCTGCCGCGTAAAACCGGAAAGACAGCTTTCACGGCCCCTGCGTTATACTTGCCCCGTAAACAGTTCACCGAACCGACCGAAAGGAGAGCATGCAGCATGACACACCTTATGACAAGGCTCCTGACCCTGACCCTCTGCCTGGCACTGACCGCCGGCGCGGTACTGGCGCCGAATCCGGCCCGGGCCGATTCCGGCGTCCTCGCCTGCACATTCGGCATGACCCCCTCCCAGGTCATCGAATGGGAGCGGATGATGGTCAATTACAACTTCCCCACCTACGTACTGCGGGACGTGATCCGGGAATGCAAGGCAAACCGGGGCCATCCCATCAACTGCCTGGGCCTGGTGCCCACCAAAGGCAGCAACCTCCGCTCCAGCCCGAGCTACGCCAACAACCATAACATCGTCATGAAGATCCACGCCAGCCAGACCGTCTATGTGTACTACAGCCTCTATGACAACAACGGCGGCCTGTGGTACTACGCGGTGACCGCCAGCGGCGTGGAAGGCTACCTGGCCGCGGTGCGCATCATGCTGGATTATTCCTGGGACGTTTCTTATTAACAGTCACCCCCTTAAATCATGTACAGGAGATGATGCCGCGCCGGGACTTCCGCAGATTCACCGATATCATACACCCTGTTTTCCCTGTGAACCCCATGCATCCCAAACGATATTATAATAGGAGGATTTCATCATGTACGGTTCCCGCTATTCTTACGGCAGTTCTTACACCAACGTCCTGGCCGGCCTCTCCGTCGGCTGGCTGATCGCCATCGCCGCCGTCGCCGTCATCTGCCTCATCGCCGTCTGGAAAATGTTCAAAAAGGCCGGCGAGCCCGGCTGGAAATGCCTGATCCCCATTTACAACCTCTACATGTACTGGAAGATCGCCTGGAAGGGTTCCAAGTTCTGGGTCTGGTTCTTCAGCAGCGCGATCGCCGCGGCCGTCGCCGGCATCCTGATCGCCGTGCTCAAGGAAAACGCGATGGTCCCCCTGATCATCCTGGGCGTCGTGTGGGGCATTTACGCCATCTACCTGCAGATCAAGATGTCCGTCAATATGGCCCGCCGCTTCAACAAGAACGGCGCGTTCGGCTTCTTCCTGCTGTTCCTGCTCGGCATCGGCAACCTGATCCTGGGCTTCGGTCACGCGGACTACGACGCGAACCGCGCCTGACCCGCCCATACGCCTGATCAAAATGAACTCCCCGCCCCTCTTTCCCGCCGGAAAGAGGGGCTTTTCGGACGGAAATCCCGCTCATTTCCGTGCAGAAATGCATTCAAAAAACAACAGCTTTCTTGAAACGGGCCGTTTCTTGTAATACAATAATCGCTGTATACAGGCGCGGCGCGCAGCGCGGCGCCATCGGAAAGGAGCAACCATGATGAACGCATACGTACAGCGTGTATTTGACGGCCTGAAAGCCCGCAACCCCCAGGAAAAGGAATTCCTGCAGGCGGCAACCGAGGTGCTGGAGGCCCTTTCTCCCGTTTTTGACAAGCATCCCGAATATGAAAAGATCGGCCTGCTGGAACGCTTTGTGGAGCCGGACCGCATCATCATGTTCCGCGTTCCCTGGGTGGACGACCAGGGCCAGGTGCAGGTCAACCGCGGCTTCCGCGTGCAGTTCAACAACGCCATCGGCCCCTACAAGGGCGGTCTGCGGCTGCACCCCAGCGTCAACCTGTCCGTCATCAAGTTCCTGGGCTTTGAGCAGGTGCTCAAGAACAGCCTGACCGGCCTGCCCATCGGCGGCGGCAAGGGCGGCAGCGACTTTGACCCCAAGGGCAAATCCGACAATGAAGTGATGCGCTTCTGCCAGAGCTTCATGACCGAGCTGTTCAAATACGTAGGCAAGGACGAAGACGTCCCCGCCGGCGACATCGGTGTCGGCGCCCGGGAGATCGGCTATCTCTACGGCCAGTACAAGCGCATCACCGGCCTGTACGAAGGCGTGCTGACCGGCAAGGGCCTGACCTGGGGCGGCTCCCTGGCCCGCAAGGAAGCCACCGGCTTCGGCCTGTGCTACATGACCAACGCCATGCTGCGCAAGCACGGCCTGTCCTTTGAGGGCAAGCGCGTGGTGGTTTCCGGCAGCGGCAACGTGGCCATCTACGCCGCGCAGAAGGCCACCGAGCTGGGCGGCCTGGTAGTCGCCATGAGCGACTCCAATGGCTATGTGGTGGATGAAAAAGGCATCGACCTGGCCGTCGTCAAGCAGATCAAAGAGGTCGAGCGCGGCCGCATCAAGGAATACGCCGCCCGCGTCCCCGGCGCTTCTTATACCGAAGGCTTCCGCGGCATCTGGACGGTCAAGTGCGACATCGCCCTGCCCTGCGCGACCCAGAACGAACTGGATCTGGACGGCGCCAAGGCCCTGGTCGCCAGCAAGTGCTTCGCCGTCTGCGAAGGCGCCAACATGCCCACCACCCTGGAGGCGACCCAGTACCTCCAGCAGAACGGCGTGTACTTCGTGCCTGGCAAGGCGGCCAACGCCGGCGGCGTCGCCGTCAGCGCCCTGGAAATGAGCCAGAACTCCCTGCGCCTGAGCTGGACGTTTGAAGAGGTCGACACCCGCCTGCACGGCATCATGGAAAACATCTTCAAGGCCATCGACTCCGCCGCCAAGGAATACGGCCAGGAGGACAACTACGTCACCGGCGCCAACATCGCCGGCTTCCTCAAGGTCGCCAACGCCATGGTCGCCCACGGGTGCGTGTAACCGTCCCTTTTCATAAGGAAAACCTTTTAAACCGTCCGACCCGATGTTCAGCTTCGGGCCGGGCGGTTTTTTTGGGTTTTCCCGGCCGCTTTCCGCGCAGGGGCGCGGGTTGTCTGAAAATATTCGCCGTCACGCAATAATCTGTGGCATTTTCGGAAATTTGTGCTATAATTGAATGTACTGAAAGTTTTCT
>CAMJXZ010000209.1 GCA_946409855.1 uncultured Clostridia bacterium
CTTCATATATCGTACCTTTTGCAGCGTAGCTGCGCAAAGTATTCAATATGAGGGGAGTCTAATTCCCTAAGAAAACGTGAAGAACCGGCGGAAAAGGCTGTTCCGGAAAGACGCTGCCGGATTCATCGGCCGGCCGGCGGCGTCCCGTTCCGGCGAAAGACGGCAGCGGCATACGCCATCCCCGATGTCGTTCCGGACGGCGGCGGAAGGACGGGTTCTGCCGCGCCGGCTTCGCGCAGCGCCGGGTCAGCCGGCGCTGCCGCCGTTGAGCAGCGTCCTTTCTTCCTCCGTCAGCGTGAGGTCCGCCGCGGCGGCGTTTTCCCGGACCCGGTCCGGGCTGGACGCGCTGATGACGGGCAGGGTGTTAATCTCCCCGGACATAAGCCAGCTCAGCGCGATCTGGGCGACCGTGGCGCCCTTTTCCGCCGCCATCCGTTCGCAGCGGGCCAGGCGGTCCCGGTTGTCCGTACCGCCGTAGGCCCAGCGCGCGTTCAGGCCGAACAGCTTCTGCAGCCGGCCCCAATCCTCCGCTTTGAGCTTGCCCGAGAATACGCCCCCGCACAGGCTGGACCAGGCCAGCAGCGGCAACCGGGTTTCCCGGTAAAAGCGCCGCTCCGCCTCGTCCTTGGTGACGGTTTTGCAGCCGTTGCCCCAGGGGTCGTGCCGCTGGCGGCCCAGGCTGTAGTGCGGGCTGGACACCGTGAAGCCAACCAGGCCGTGGGCTTTGGCGTATTCGTTCGCCGCGGCGATCCGCCCGGCCGTCCAGTTGGAGCCGCCGAAGGCGCCGATTTTTCCTTCCTCGTGGAAACGGTTCAGGAACTCCACGATGGGGCCCACCGGGGACGACTCGTGATCCCGGTGGAGAAGATAGATGTCGATATGATCCGTCCGCAGGGCGTCCAGGGAACGCTGCAGATCCTCCCGGGCGGCCTTTTCGTGGACCCGGTCCAGGAAGGCCAGGCTCGGGTGGCAGCCCTTGGAGATGAGGATCATCCGGTGCCCGCTTGCCTGCATCCACCGGCCGAGCTTCTCCTCGCTTTGTCCGTACACCCGGGCCGTGTCCACCGCGTTGATCCCGCAGGAGAGGGCGGCCTCCATCACCGGCGCGATGTCCCCGCCGGAGGCGAAAAGCCCGCCGGCGCAGCCCAGGACGATCCTGGAAACCGGCTGGGAAACAAAGGGAATCTGAACGTATTTCATCTGGCTTCTCCGTTTCGTATTCGGTCTGTCTGATTCATTTGATGGAGGGGCGCGGAGGGTATAGGGAACGGACCGGCGGCTTGCCGCAGGGGCCGGAAGAACAGACCGCATATCAGTTCTTGCCGTGCGCCGGACCGGCAGGATCCGGGGAATTCTCATTGAAGAACGAGGGCTGGTATGGGGGTGATAACCTCATCCGGCCCGCTGCGCGGTCCACCACCAGGGCCTGCCGGCCCGTTGTTCGGTGAAAACTGTCCACCGGACAGTTTTCCGGGCCCTCACAACCCCCAATGAGGAAGGCATACCCATCCGGAGCCGCGCGCTCCTCAGGCGGAACGGCTTCCCGCCTTCCCGTCAGGATCAGTATATGAAAAAACAGGCGGATTGAGAATATCGGAACCGGGACAACATTGCGGACAGATTTGACAAACTTGCCCGCGGGCGAAGCACTTGCCGGCTTCCGCCGCAAAAGGTTCTCCTCCGGCTCTGTAAAACGCTGATTACATCCCCGGCGGACCGGATGCTACAATCCGTCATGAACCCGGGAAAAGCATCCTGCCGGCCGGCCTGATTATTACAGTTTTCTTAACTTTCCCGTGTTCCAGTTGAAAACAATATGGGGCATATTGTAAAATAGAACGGATAATCTGAAGAGCATCTGTGTTGATTGAGCGGAAAAACCCATCATAAAGGAGAATGGCTGCAGTGGAAGGAAAACTGGTCATCGAGATCTATGAATACGCGGAGGATACCGTCCGGATGCCTGTGTTCGAATACATCCCCTGCGAGCTTTCCAAATGCCTGAAGGGGAAAAGCGCCACCCTGAAGGAGATCATCCAGCGGGGGTTTGACGACCTGCCCCGCAAAACGCAGGACCTGGAAAAGCGCATGGAAGTGCTGCAGAAGATCGACGCCGCCAACATCGGGCGGATCGACGTGGCGTACCACCCGGCCAGGGGAACGAACGACGCCTGCGTGGAGCTGACCAACGTGGTGCCGGTGTCCTTTTCCTACGCGGACGCCCGGCGCGTCAAAATCAACCGGGACGATATCGTGCTGAAGGGCAAGTACCGCCTGTCCGCCGGCAACGAAGTGACCACCCTGCGGGACGCGCAGCGGCTGACGCTGATCTACTCCAGCGTCCCGGAAGAGGGCGAGCAGGACGAGCAGGACGAGCCTGAGATGCAGCGTGAAATCTGCCTGAACATCACCTATCTGCAGGAATAAACGGGAGGAAGCCATGATCGAATGTCCTTTCTGCGGCGAAGTCTTTGAAGAAGAGGAGCTCGTGTACGAGTTCAGCTGGGGAGAAGTTTCGACCTATTTTTACAACAGGAAGCAGCTGCCTTCCGAGCCCAGGAGCGAATTCCGGGACCGGTCGTTTTACGTGACGCTCAAATACGACTGGCTGGGCAACGCGCAGCTGGACCGCGCCATGCCCTGCGTCAACCCCAAGAAGCATCCCCTGTTCGACCCCATCACCAAGGAAGAAAACGGCTGGCCCCGGGTCATGCATCTGCTGAGCGGGCGGAAGGTCTTCCAGGCGGAATGCAGCGACGAGGACAGAAGGCTGCCCACCGGCGCCAAGATCCTGCCGATGGTCAAGTACAGCATGAAAAAGGGCATCGCCGTGGAAGGGATGAGCACCGGCATCTTCTGCCCCGTGTGCGAGCAGCACCTGAAGCCCGAAGTGATCCGGGCCGGGGCCGAGGTGCGGATCCTGCTCAGCGGCCGTCCCGGCAGCGGCAAGACCGTCTATGTCACCCAGGTCATTTCGGAGCTGATGCAGGGCAGGCTCGCGCAGGATTTCCACATCGAGGCGGCCAACCACTCCGTCATGGCCCATTACAGCGGCAACAAGGACCTGCTGAGGGCCCTGGGCAGCGGCTTCGTGGTCGCCACCAACCCCAACGCCGTCCAGGATCCGTACATCTTCCTGATGAAAAACGGCAAGAGCACGGTCCGCCTGGTGATCCAGGACATCGCCGGGGAGGACACGGAGAACCGCACCAAGTACTCCAAGGCCGTGCGCAAGGCGGACATGCTGCTGTTCTTCATCGACCCGTGGCACATCGAGGAGATCCGCACCGTCCACAAGAAGAACAACGACCTGAGCAACGCCATCGTGGAGCGTTCCACCATGGGCAAATATACCGACCTGACCGGCGTCTTCCAGCAGATGATGAGCGCCGTGGACCGGGAGTTTACCGCCAAGAGCGGCCAGCTGGCCGGCATGCTGCTGATCAAGGGCGATTACCTCAATCCCCCCATGCTGGCGCAGGGCAGCCAGCCCGAATGCCAGATGATGCAGCAGCCCATTCCCTTTAACGACCCCCAGGAAATGGAGTTTACCCTGGGCATGCGCTCCAGCTTCATCCGCCAGATGATGCTGGAGTGGGACAGCACCCGCAGTTTCGCCCGGGACGTGGAAACCAAATACGCCGCCCACAACATCCGTTACTTTGTCTCTTCCGCCCTGGGCCAGTCCACGCACCTGCGCCAGTCCGAAACGCAGGACGAAAACGAGGACGAAATGTACGCCGCCGATCAGGACGGCCCGGACGCTTCCCCCCGGCACTGGGACTACGGGGAGCAGGTGCTGGAAACCCCGGCGCGCCCCATGAACGTCATCGACCCGATCCTCTGGTGCCTGAAACGGAAAGGGATCCGCTTCTGATCCCCCCGCGGCAGACAAAAACGGAAACGGCAGGTAATGGAGATGGAGATATACAGTTATTACTACGGCGCGGCCGCCGGGCAGGGCATCGGCATCCGGGCGCAGTCCAGGCAGCTGGAAGGGAACCCCATCGGGACGGTCCTCAGGGACCTTTCCTCCCTGCACGCCCTGGAAGCGCCCGGGCAGGGCACGGATAAGCTGTACTACCTGCTCGCGCAGGACGGGTGCAGCATCCTGGGCAAGTCCTTCCTGCAGTCCCCCAAGGAGTCCGGCTACAGCCGCAGCGCACCGTGCGGGATCCAGTATGTGGTGGAGACAGTGACCGACCGGGAAAAGCAGGAATGGTCGCTCCGGCTGGGCAGCCTGGGCAGCATCGGCTTTCAGAAGCCGGACTCCCCCGTGCCGCCGTCCATGCGCGAGTTCCCTCCTGAGCAGGACCAGGGTCTCCCCTCCCTCCGGAGCAGCCCCGATCTGCTGGCGCCGCTGGTAGAGGGGGTCGCACGCGCCGCCCTTTCCGGGCGTCAGGACGAGGTGCTGCTGATTTCGATGCCCAAGGGAAAAAACAGTGAATTCGCGCGCGGCGCCATGGCCGACGCGCTTTCCTGCCTGCCCGCGCCGCTGCGGCTGAAGGTCTGCTTTCTGACCGGCCTGCCGGTGGAAGAGGGCGTCACCAGCAGTGTCACCGGCTTTGACAACGCGGTGCTCCGGTTTGGCGCCAACGTCCTTTTCTGCCCCGCTCCCGCTTTTGAGGAACTGAAAAGCTACCGTTCCTTCATCGGGCTGAACTTCGAGCAGCCCTTCCGGCAGGCCGGAGCTTTTGCCAATATCGCCGCCCGGGCCCAGGATCCGGCCCGGTTCCTCGAAATGATGGAGCGCCGGCTGAACGGCAGAAACAACTGGACCATGGAGCTGCTCGACGAAGCGGCCGTCAGGGCGGACAACGACCTGAAGGAAGAAGCCCTGCGGGCGCAGCGCGAAGCACAGCAGCGCGCACGGCAGAGGGTCCCGAACACCAATCAAAAAAACATCCGGAATTACAAAACGGACGGAAGGCCGGTGCCGGACAGGGACGATAACCGGCCGCTGGACATCGACGTGCGCCGCGCGCCACAGCCCGCGGGCCGGAACGACCCGCCCGTGCAGACCGGCCCGTGGAAACGGGAACCGCCGCGCAAAAGGACCCATCTCTGGATTATCGATGCAATCATAGTGATCGTACTGCTGGCCCTTGTCATTGGCGGATACTGGCTGTACAAAAATGTTTTTGCAAAGCCCACAGCGGCACCCACGGTGCCGCCCGTCCAACAGGTGACCCAGGCAGAAGACGTTTCCCCGCAGACGAACGGCCTGCCTGGGCAGGAAAATGAAAAGCAGGCGGAGCCGGAACAGCAGGATGCCCCCACGGCCTCGACAGAGCAGCCCGCGGAGGAGCGGGCCGGGCAGGCAGAGGAAGAAGCCGGAACGGCCGCAGCACCCGGCGCGGCGCAGGAAACCCAGCCGGTAAGCACGCAAGCCCCGGTTCAGGTGCCGGAAACAACGGCAGCGCCAACGTCGGAACCCACTGCGGAACCTGCGGCGGAATCATCAACACCCGCGCCTGCGGAGGCATCGCCGGTTCCCGCGGAAATGTCAACGCCGGAGCCTGCGGCAGAACCTACACCGGAACCGGAGATTTTTTCCGGGTCATATACTGAAAAGGAACTGATCAATCGATACGCAGCAACAAATAAAAATGATGTTTATTTCAGAAAAGTTCCATCCAGAATCAACATACCATATATTGAAAAATTAAAAATCAGAACACATATCTGGGTGGTCAGAACAGTCACTGTCAGTGACACCGGCGAAAACTGGGCGGAATGTTATCATGGCAGCGTACACGGATATATCATGTTAAAATATCTGGATATCCTCTCCCCAGAAGAAAGTGAGAAGTACGATCACAATACAAAGAATATAACCCCCGTCCCAGCATCCATGTACGGAACATAACCGCAGGTATATGAACCGAAAACCCGGTTCAACACGCATAGACACCCCCAATCAAACAACGTTTCATATCATCAACCCATCAACCAGCAAAAGAAGAACAGGAATAAAAAAATGAAAGAGATTGAGCAATTGATAGAGGTTTCCCGCAGATA